>NZ_JAFMZZ010000004.1:900000-1135150 GCF_017356245.1 Bordetella petrii | reverse complement strand
TCCTTCGGTTTCCCTCGCTCGGCCCCGAGGCGCCCCGCCCGCACCGCCAACGCCCAACCGACTCGCATTGGCCTCAAGCCCGGACATCGCCGGGGCGGGTGGGGTTCTTGCCTGTTTGGCTCATGCTTCTGGGAAGGGAAAAATTTTGCGGGGCCGCGATATCAGGCCGCCCAGCGCGGCCCGATATCGCATTCGGGCGGCGCAATGCGCAGTGCACGAATGGCCATCGGCGCCGCGCAGGGCGGCGCCGATGGCCGGCCCCGCACGATTTTTCTCTTTTCAAGGTGCAATCCCCCACGAAGGCAAGAACCCCAGCCGCCCCAGTGGTGCGTCGAATATGGACTACCGCGAGCCGAGGCGGCGCCCTGGGGGTGGGCGGGCGCCTCGGGGCCGAGCGAGGGAAACCGAAGGAGGCCGCAGGCCGACGAGGTTGACAACGCGTTGTCTGGCGCGAAGGCGCCAGACCGGTCCCGTGAAGCCCGCCCACCCCCAGGGCGCCGCCTCGACGCCCAGAAGAACCATCAACTACACAACAACTAGAGCACCACCCGCAAATGCTCATCCAGATGCACAGTAGGCGTCACTCGCCAGCCGCTTTGCGCGTATCGCAGCCAGCGCCCCAGCACCAGGTGGGTCAGCAGGCTGGCGTGGGCGGTGATGTTGGCGTCGGGGGCCAGGTCGCCGTCGCTGACGGCCACGCGCAGCGACTGCTTCAGCGTGGCTTCGATGCGGTCATTGATGTGGTTGATGCGTTCCTGCAGGCGGTTGTCTTCGGTGACCAGCGCGTCGCCGGTCAGCACCCGCGTCATGCCCTTGTTGCGCTCGGAAAACGCCAGCAGCATCGACACCGTCTTGCGCGCCTGGCCCAGGCCGTGGGGTTCGGCGGCGGCGATCTGGTTGACCAGCGTGAACAGGCTGACTTCGATGAACTCGATCAGGCCCTCGAACATCTGCGCCTTGCTGGCGAAATGGCGGTACAGCGCGGCTTCGGAAACCTGCATGCGCGCGGCCAGCGCGGCCGTGGTGATGCGCGCCGCGTGCGGCTGCTCGAGCATTTCCGCCAGGGTCTGCAGGATCTGGGTCTTGCGCTCGCCGGGTTTGCTTGCCATGGGATGACAATGGGTGGTGGAAGAGGGGCCGCGGCTAGCCGCGCAGCGGACGGCGGCGCAGCAGCAGGTCGCTGACCGAGTTTACCCGCAAGTCGACGTAGCCTGGCCGGTGGTTGGCGCCCCGTGCAAATGGCGTGCCCGGGTGATACACATGGACAGTGCGCAGCCCGGCCTGGCGGGCGCCGCGCAGGTTCAGCAGCGTGTCTTCGACCAGCACCGCGCGCGCCGCGGGCACCCCTTCGCGCGCCAGCACGTAGCGCAGCAGCGCGGGCGAGGGTTTGGGGCGGAACTCGCCATGCAGGCGCATGTGCTCGATGGCCCACAGGCTGTCGAAATGGCGCAGGATGCCCAGGCGCCGCAGCACGGCGCGCGCGTAATGGAAGGGCGCATTGGTCAGCAGCACCTTGCGGCCCGGCAGCTGGCGCAGCTTGGCCGCCAGGAATTTCTCGGCGCGCACCAGCGGATCGATGTCGAAATCATGGCTGCGGCGCAGGAAGGCGTGGGCGTCGATGCCGTGGTGGCGCACCAGGCCGATCACGGTGGCGCCGTAGCGGCGCCAATACTGGGCGCGCAGCCGGTTGGCGGTATCGATGTCCACGCCCAGCGTTTCAGCCACCGCCTCGGTCATGCCCTGGTCGATGCGCGGGAAAATCGCGTACGAGGTGTCGTGCAGGGTGTTGTCCAGGTCGAACAGCCACAGGCGGTCGGGCACGCCCGTGGCGGCGCGGCGCGAACGGCGCTGGCGCGCCGCCGGCCGCAGCAGGTGGCGATGCACCTGCATCAGTGCGAGCTGATCATGGTGCCGACGCCCTGGTCGGTCAGAATTTCCAGCAGCAGGCAGTGGGGAACCCGGCCGTCGACGATGTGAACCGAGTTCACGCCGTTCTTGGCGGCATCCAGCGACGAGGCGATCTTGGGCAGCATGCCGCCCGAGATGGTGCCGTCGGCGAACAGTTCGTCGATGGTCTGGGCCGACAGGCTGCGCAGCAGCTTGCCGCTTTTATCCAGCACGCCCGGGGTGTTGGTCATCATCAGCAGTTTTTCGGCGCCCAGCACTTCGGCCATCTTGCCGGCCACCACGTCGGCGTTGATGTTGTAGGCCGTGCCGTCTTCGCCGTAGCCGATGGGCGAGATCACGGGAATGAACTGGTCGTCTTGCAGGGCCTTGACCACCGCGGGCTCGACCTGGGTGATGTCGCCCACGAAGCCGATGTCGATGGGTTCGTCGGGGTTTTCTTTGTTGGCCATGAGCTTTTTGCGGGCCTGGATCAGCATGCCGTCTTTGCCGGTCAGGCCGACGGCCTTGCCGCCGACCTCGTTGATCATCATGACGATGTCCTGCTGGACCTGGCCGCCCAGCACCCATTCGACCACTTCCATGGTCTCGGCGTCGGTCACGCGCATGCCCTGCACGAAAGTGCCCTGCTTGCCGATGCGGCGCAGGGCGTCGTCGATCTGCGGGCCGCCGCCGTGCACCACCACCGGGTTCAGGCCCACCAGCTTGAGCAGTACCACGTCGTGGGCAAAGCTGCGCTGCAGGCGTTCTTCGGTCATGGCGTTGCCGCCGTACTTCACCACGATGGTCTTGCCATGGAATCGTCGTATGTACGGCAGCGCTTCGGAAAGAACGGCCGCTTTGACAGCGGGCGACGAGACGGCGGCAGGGTCGGGGGTGTCGGTCATGGCAAGAAGAGCTCGGCTAAAGAGTGAAAAAAGACGTGAAAAGGAAAAATGCCTGCGCCGGCGCGGGCTCGGCGCTGCCAGGGCAAGCATACGGCAGATTGTAGTCCGGGCTCGTTACTTATACCCAAAACCTATGATGTTATGCCCGACAAATAACCGGCATTCAGGTAAATTGGGGGCGTTTTTGCAACGGCCGCGGCCTATCCGGCCCAGGCGGCCCTTTCCGTTCCATCCCACGAGGTTACCTATGCGCTTTCTTCTTGCCCGGACAGCCCTGCTGGCGTCCGCTTTCTTCCTGGCCGGCGCCGCCCACGCCGACAAGCTCATCGTGGGGGCCACCCAGGTGCCGCACGCCGAGATCCTGGAAGTGGTCAAGCCCGTGCTGGCCAAAGAAGGCGTCGAACTGGACATCAAGGTATTCAGCGACTACGTGCAGCCCAACCTGCAGCTGGCCGACAAAGAACTGGACGCCAATTTCTTCCAGCACAAGCCGTACCTGGATACCTTCAACAAAGACCGCGGCACGCACCTGGTGTCGGTGGGCCTGGTGCACGTCGAACCCTTCGGCGGCTATTCGCGCAAGATCAAATCGGTGGCCGACCTGCCGTCGGGCGCCACGGTGGCCATCCCGAACGACCCGTCCAACAGCGGCCGCGCCCTGTTGCTGCTGCAGAAGCAGGGCCTCATCAAGCTGAAAGATCCGTCCAACATCGTGGCCACGCCGCTCGACGTGGTCGAGAACCCCAAGAAACTCAAGTTCCGCGAGCTCGAAGCCGCCATGCTGCCGCGCGCGCTCGACGACGTCGAGCTGGCGCTCATCAATACCAACTACGCGCTCGAAGCCGGACTGGTGCCCACCAAAGACGCGCTGTTCATCGAAGGCGCCGATTCGCCCTATGCGAACCTGGTGGCCGCGCGCCCCGACAACCAGAACTCGCCCGCCATCAAGAAGCTGGTCGATGCCCTGCATACTCCGGCGGTGAAGCAGTTCATCCTGGATAAATACAAGGGCGCGGTGGTGCCGGCCTTCTGATTTTTTCCGCCCGCCGGCCTGCGCGAACGCCCCGCTTATGCGGGGCGTTCGCCTTTCAGGGTGATGCGGTGCATGACCCGGCGGTGGCCGTGGTAATCGTTGACCGGATTGTGCTGGGTGCAGCGGTTGTCCCAGAAGGCGATAGTGTCGGGCTGCCAGGCGAAGCGGCAGGTGAATTCCGGCTTGACCTGGTGGTTAAACAAGAACTGCAGCAGGGGCGCGGACTCTTCGCGGCGCATGCCCTTGATGCCGATGGTATGCGCCACGTTCACGTACAGCGCCTTGCGGCCGGTTTCGGGATGCGTGCGCACCACCGGGTGTTCGGCCACGTATTCCTTGGGCGCCGCCTCGCGGCCATCGGTGCGGACGCGGTCTTCGCGCGTCTTGGACACGTCGGCCTGGGCCGAACTGCTGATGCCCACCAGTCCGTCCAGCAGGCCGCGCATCGTGTCCGACAGCGATTCGTAGGCCAGGTACTGATTGGCGAACATGGTGTCGCCGCCATAGGGCGGAATTTCCCGTGACAGCAGCATCGAGCCCATGGGAGGCTCTTCCAGGTAGGTGGTGTCCGAATGCCAGATGCCGCCGAAGTTCAGGGTTTCGTGCTCCAGCTTCTTGATTTCGATGATGGTGGGATAGCCTTCCAGGCCGCGCACGAACGGGTATTCGATGGGTTCGCCCATGGCCTGCGCAAACGCCAGGTATTGGGCAGGCGTGAGCTTCTGGTTCTTGATGAAAATGACCTGGTGGTCGAGCAGGGCCTGGCGCACGGCGGCGGCCTGAGCGGCCGTCAGGCCGGGGGCCAGGTCGATATCAGACAGTTCGGCGCCCAGCGCGCCGGCGATTTTCCGGATTTTCATGGCGGTCGGTTCCAGGGCGGGGCGCAGCGCGCCCCTGCAACGGACTACATGTTATGCCGGGCCGGGGGTGGGGACAAATCAAATAATATTAGGGATTATTCAGGGGGATTGAACAATTTCCACCCCTGGATGCCGCCGGGCCGCTAGCCGGCGGCCAGCGCTTTTTCGATGGCGGCGTGGAATTCGACGGGGTCGTATTCGCCCAGGTAGCGCTTGATGATGCGCCCCTGCTTGTCGATCAGGAAGGCGGTGGGCGTGAGCTTCACGTCGCCGAAGGCGCGGGCCACATCGCCCTTGACGTCGAGCGCCACGGGGAAGGGCAGCTTGCGCGTTTCGGCGAAATTCAGTACATAGTTGGGCGGGTCGTAGCTCATGGCCACGGCCACGGCTTCGTAGCCCTTGGGCGCGTATTCGTTATAGGTTTCGATGGTGCCGGGCATCTGCTTGACGCAGGTGACGCAGCTGGTGGCCCAGAATTTCACCAGCACCACCTTGCCGCGCAGGTCGTGCATGCTGAAGGTCTTGCCTTCGATGGTGGTGAAGGCCACGTCGGGTGCGGCGGGCGCCGGCCGCCACACGAACCAGGCGCCGATGCCGGCCGCCACCAGGATGGCCAGGGTGAGAATGAGCTTTTTCATTTACTTGATCGGTATGGCCTGCACGCCGTTGACCGCGCCGCCGCCGCCGGATTCGATGGGAGCGGCGTGCTGCTGCGTAGCAGTATTGGACTGGGCGCCTTGCGGCTGAGTTCCCGGGCCCGACAGCCGCAGGGCTTCGTCGCGGCTGATGACTTCGAACAGCTTGACCACCTTGGCCACGCCGCCGACTTCGGAGGCGGCGGTGGCGGCATAGTTGCCTTCGGCTTCGGTGACCAAGCCCATCAGGTATACCACGCTGCGGTCGGTCGTGACGGCGATGGTGGCCGACGGCACGTACTTGGTGTTGAGCAGCGCGGTCTTGACCTTGGAGGTCAGCCAGGTGTCGTTCGAGCGGGTGCCGAACGAGGCGGCCGGGCCGATGTTGAGCTGGTTGACCACCGACTTGACGTGCTGGATGCCCTGCGCCACCGTGGTGGCCTGGGCCTTGGCGGCCTCGGAGGGCACGTCGCCGGTCAGCAGCACCACACTGTTGTACGACATGGCATTGACGCGCGCGGCATCGCCCAGTTTTTCGCTGATCTGGCGCTCGGCCTTGAAGGCGATGTTCTGGTCTTCGAGCTGCGCGCCCGAGGTGCGGCGGTCGGTGATGACCACGGCGGTAGTGGCGGCGGCACCTCCGACGACCAGCGGCGCGCAGGCCGACAGGGACAGGGCGGTGCCGAGCAGGGCGGCCAGCAGCAGGGGGCGGGCAACCGTCTTGGCGTCGGGCATCATTCGGTGTCTCCTAGAAGAAGGGCATCTATACCGTCGCACAGCGCATGCAGCAGCAGGCCGTGGATTTCCTGGATGCGCATGGTGCGGTCATGCGGCACACATAGATGGACGTCGTGCGCAGCCAGGAGTTCACTGACCACGCCGCCGCCCTTGCCCGTGAGGGCGATGACGGACATTTCGCGCTCGTGGGCGGCCTGGATGGCGCGGATCACGTTGGCGGAATTGCCGCTGGTGGAAATCGCCACCAGCACATCGCCGGGCTGGCCCAGCGCGCTGACCTGGCGTTCGTAGATTTCTTCGAAGCCGTAGTCGTTGCCGACCGCGGTAAGAATGGCGGTGTCGGTGTTCAGGGCGACACCGGCCAGGGGCAGGCGCTCGCGTTCGAAGCGGCCCACCAGTTCGGCGATGAAATGCTGGGCGTCGGCGGCCGAGCCGCCGTTGCCGCACGCCAGTATCTTGCCGTTGTTGGCCAGGGCCGCGAACAGCAGGTCGACCGCGCCGGCCAGGGGGCCGGACAGCGCGTGCATGCTTTGTTCGCAGACGGCCATGGCGTCGCGGAAGTGCGACGTCATCCGAGAGGTCATATCCATGGCCGGCATTATCTCACGGCGCCGGGCAGGCTACAGGGTGAAGGCGGCCGGCAGCCAGTCCGCCTGGCCGGCCTCGAAGGCCACCACGTCGAAGCGCACCGGCGGAATCCGGCCGCCCCAATGGCGGCGCGCCAGGTCGGGCAGCAGCAGGGCGGCGCTGCGCAGCAGGCGGGCCCGCTTGGCCCGGCCGATGCTGGCCGCGGCGCCGCCGTAGCGGCCGCTGGCCCGGGCGCGCACTTCAACGAACACCAGCGTGTCGCCATCGCGCATTACCAGGTCGATTTCGCCGGTGCGGCAATGCAGGTTGCGCGCCAGCGGCACCAGGCCGGCGCCCGCCAGCAGCCGCAGGGCCTGGTCTTCGTGCGCGGTGCCGGCCCGCTGCGTGGGCGAAGCGCGCGGGGCCGGAGCCGGGGCGGGCCCGCGCGCGGCCCGCCGCGCGGCGGCCCGGCGCCGCTTGAGCAGGCGCTGCTGGGCCTGGCGGGCCCGCTCGTAGGCGATATCCAGGAAAAGATCGGACATGGGGGCTCCAGGGGGTGTTCGGGGCTTGGGTACGCGCTGGCCAGGGCGGGCGGCTACACTGGCACAATTTGCCGCCTAGCCGCCAGCCCCCCATGAATCAGAATGTCTCGCCCGAGCCCGCCGGCGACGCCTGGAGCCGCATGGCCGAGCGCGTGGCCGGCCAGCACTGGCCCGAAGCCGCGCTGTACGTCGTGGCCACCCCCATCGGCAACCTGGGCGACCTGGGCCTGCGCGCCTGGCAGGCCCTGGCGCGCGCCGACGTGATCGCCGCCGAAGATACGCGGTCCAGCCGCAGCCTGCTGGATGCCTGGGGAATCACCACGCCGCTGATGGCGGCCCACCGCCACAACGAAGCGGCCGCCGCGCAGGACATCTGCCAGCGCCTGGCGAAGGGGCAGCGGGTGGCGCTGGTGTCCGATGCCGGCGCGCCGGCTGTCAGCGACCCGGGCGCGCGCGTGGTGCGGGCCGTGCGGGCCGCGGGTTACGCCGTGGTGCCGGTGCCGGGCCCCAGTTCGGTTATTGCCGCGCTGATGGGCAGCGGAGCCACGTCCGACGAAAACCCGGCCTATGCGTTCGCGGGCTTCGCGCCGCCCAAGGCGGCGGCGCGCCAGCGCTGGCTGCGCTCATGGTGCGCGCTGCCCGCGCCGGTGGTGTTGTTCGAGTCGCCGCATCGGCTGGCGGCCTGCCTGGCCGACCTGCTCGAGGTCTGCGGCCCGGCGCGCATGCTGACCATCGCGCGCGAGCTCACCAAGCGGTTCGAGCAGATCGCCACGCTGCCGCTGGCGCAGGCGGCCGAATGGCTGGCCGCCGATCCGCACCGCGCGCAGGGTGAATTCGTGCTGATCGTGCATGCGGCCGAGGCCGCGGCCAGCGCCGCCGGCCCGGACGACCCGGCCACTGCGGCGCTGCTCGACGCCCTGCTCGAAAGCCTGTCGGTGCGCGATGCGGCGCGGGTGGCCGCCAAGGTCACCGGACAGCCGCGCGACGCCTTGTACGCGCTGGCCCTGGCGAGAAAGGAGTCCGCATGAAGCGCCTGGCGGCGAATGAAGCGGTGGCCTACCTGGACGCCGACACGCCGCTGGGCGGCTTGCGGCTGGCCGCCAGCGACGACGCGCTGCGCGGCGCCTGGTTCCTGGACCAATGGGACCTGCCGCCGCCGTCGCCGGCCTGGCGGCTGGCGCCCGACCATGCCGTCCTGGGCCAGGCGCGCGACGAACTGGCCCAGTGGTTCGCCGGGCGGCGGCGCGAATTCGACGTGGCGCTCGATCCGCAGGGCACGGCGTTCCAGCAGGCCGTGTGGCGGGCTTTGCTGGGCCTGCCTTTCGGCACGACTTGCAGCTATGGCGACCTGGCCCTGTCCATCGGCAGGCCGAAGTCGGTGCGGGCGGCGGCCCAGGCTATCGGGCGCAACCCCATTTCGATTTTCATCCCGTGCCATCGCGTGATCGGCCGCGACACCTCGCTGACCGGCTTCGGCGGCGGCCTGGCGCGCAAACAGGCCTTGCTGGCGCATGAGGGGCACCGCTATGCCGGGCGCAGCGCCCGGACCCGCCGCATCGACAACGGCCAGGCCGAACTGCCCTGGTAGTGGCGGCCCAGGTGTCTGACTCCCGCAGGGTGTCAGACACCGTACGACTGGGATGGCTGTGGCCTGCAGCGGTGTCAGGCACCTGCGGAGCCTGACACCTGGCTCCCCGGTTCAGGGAGTAGCCAGGCTGGGCAGGATGCCGGTGCGGTCGGCCACCTGACGGGCCGCGCCCAGGGCGGCGGCCCGGTCACTGTAGGGGCCGATGCGTACCCGGTACAGGCTGCCGGCCTGTTGCACCACGGCCGATGGTGTGCCGGCCGCGGCGTCCAGCTGGCTATTGACACGATGCATCAGGGTCTGGGCGTTGGCGGGCTGGCTGAACGCGCCCACTTGCAGGTACACGCCTTGCACCGTGGACGGCGCGGCAGCGGAAGCGGCCGCTGCCGGCGCGAGTTCGGTCATGGTCAGTTCGCTGCCGGCCGGCAGCGGGGCCGGATCGGCCGATGCCAGCGCGGTGGGCTTGCCGCCGGCCGTGCCCGCCGTGCCGGACACGGCCTTGCCCTGCGACTGGGCCACGCGGATTTCTTCGGGCAAGATGCGTTCGACCGTGACTTCGCCGCTGCCGGGCCCGATGATGCCCAGTTTGCGCGCCGCGGCATACGACAGGTCCATGATGCGGTTGCTGTGGAACGGCCCGCGGTCGTTGACCCGCACGATGACCGTGCGGCCGTTGATGCTGCTGGTGACCCGCGCATAGCTGGGCAGCGGCATGGTGGGGTGGGCCGCCGTCATGGCGTACATGTCGTAGATCTCGCCGATGGACGTGCGCTGGCCGTGGAACTTCTTGCCATACCACGAGGCAATGCCGCGCTCTTTGTAGGGATGGTCGTCGTCGGCCACCGGCACATAGCGCTTGCCGAACACGGTATACGGGCGGTTCGCGCCGCTGGCCAGCGGTTCGAGCCGGGGCACGGCATCGGGGATGTTGTCCAGGTCGGACGGCGGGTTGGCTCCCGGGCCGTCGTCCTGGTAATAGCCGCCGGCCTTGCGCGTGCCGGTCGACGAGCATCCGGTGACCAGCACGGCCAGCCCCACCAGCACCGGCGCGAGAATCAGGCGGCAGCGGTTCATGTGGGTTCTTCCGGGAATTGCGTGCGGTGGCGCACCAGCAGCGGATCGTGATCGGAAAAGCGCAGCGCCAGCTGCTCGACCACATACACCGAGCGGTGCTGGCCGCCGGTGCAGCCGATGGCGATCGTCAGGTAGTTGCGCGTATCTTGCGTGTACTGCGGCAGCCAGCGCCGCAAGTAGCCGGTAATGTCGTCGATCATCTGGCCGACGATCTCGAAGCCGGCCAGCCATGTGGCCACAGGCTCGTCGCGGCCGGTCAGCGGGCGCAGGTTGCGGTCGTAATAGGGATTGGGCAGGCAGCGCACGTCGAACACCAGGTCGGCGTCGCTGGGCACGCCGCGCTTGTAGGCGAACGATTCGAAGGTCAGCACCAGCGGCGGCCGATCGGCCTGGACCAGGTCGCGGATCCAGGCGCGCAGCTGGCCGGGCGTCAGGTCGGAAGTGTCGATGACGTGTTCCTGGTCGCGCAGCGGGGCGAGCAGGTCGCGTTCGAGCGCAATGCAGTCGAGCAGCGACGGCGCCTGGCCGCCGCGCGACAGGCGGTCGGTAAGCGGGTGGCGGCGGCGCGATTCGGAATAGCGCTGGGCCAGGGTGTGCGTATTGGCGTCGAGGAAGATCACGCGCAGCGAGGTGCCCATGGCGCGCATGGCGGTAATGACGCCCGGCAGTTCGGCCAGTTCGCCCGGCGAGCGCACATCGATGGCGATGGCGACGCGTTCCAGGCCGTCGTCGCGCGCGCCGGCGACGAATTCGCTGAGAAAACGCACCGGCAGGTTGTCGATACAGGTGTAGCCGGCATCTTCCAGCATGCGCAGCGCCACCGACTTGCCGGAGCCGGAGATGCCGGTAATGAGGACAACTTTTAGCATGGTCTTGATTGTTGCATGATTTTGCCGTCAGAATGCGCGCGCGATGTCATCTGATATGGCCGTAAACTGCACGACTGATCCTGTACCGCCCTGCCGCGGTGGCGTAACCTTGTGCCGCCCCGGGGGTTTCGCCCCGCTTATCGCATACGCAGCAATGTCAGCAATTCCCCTTTTCTACTATATGTCGCGGGTGCCGCGCTACCTTGCCGTGCTGGCGGCGGCTGGCGCGGCGCTGGCCTGGCCGGCCGCGCCGGCCGCCGCCCAGGATGCCGCCCAGGATGCCGCCACCCTGCGGCCCGGCACCATGCAGGCGCGGGTCGCGGCCTGTACGGCCTGCCATGGCGAACAGGGCAAGGCGGGGCCCGATGGCTACTATCCGCGGCTGGCCGGCAAACCGGCCGGCTACCTGTATCACCAATTGCTGAATTTCCGCGATGGTGTGCGCCAGTACCGTCCCATGGCGCATCTGCTGGCTGGGCTGCCCGACGCCTATTTGCGCGAAATTGCCGCTTATTTCGCCGATCAGCACGTGCCGTATCCGCCGCCGGTGCGGCCGGCCGCGTCGGCCGGCATGCTGGAACAAGGCCGCGTGCTGGCCATGCACGGCGACCCGGCGCGCGGGCTGCCGGCCTGCGTGGCTTGCCATGGCGCCGCGCTCAGCGGCCTGGACCCGGCCATTCCGGGCCTGCTGGGCCTGTCGCGCGACTACATCGGCGCGCAGATCGGCGGCTGGAAGAACGGCCTGCGCCATGCGGCCGCTCCTGATTGCATGGCGGACATCGCCAACAAGCTTACGCCGCAAGACATCGGCGCCCTGTCGGCGTGGCTGTCTTCGCGCCCCGTGGTCGAACCTTACGCGCCGGATCCGGCCGGTTCGACGAACTTGCCTGCCGAATGCGGCAGCCAGGCGCAACGCTAGGGGGCCGGCATGAAGCGCATCATCACCTATTGTCTGCTGACCCTGCTGCTGGCCTGCCTGGCGGTGGCGGCCACGCTGTACTGGATGGGCACGCGCGACGACACCTCGGCGGGCACCGCCGCGGCGCCGGCCGATGCCGCGCGCATGGTAGACCAGGGGCGCTACCTGGCGCGCCTGGGTAACTGCATGGCCTGCCATACGGCGCAAGGCGGCAAGGCCTATGCCGGCGGCACGGCAATTCCCACGCCGTTCGGCACGTTGTACGGCCCGAACATCACGCCCGACCCGCAAACCGGCATCGGCACCTGGAACGCCGACGATTTCTGGCAGGCGCTGCACAACGGCAAGTCGAAAGACGGCAGCCTGCTGTATCCGGCTTTCCCGTACACCGAATACACCCGCGTGTCGCGGGCCGACGCCGACGCGCTGTTCGCTTATCTGCGCACGGTCGAACCGGTCAGCCAGCCCAGCCGTCCGCATGAGCTGGCGTTTCCCTACAACCAGCGCGGCCTGCTGGCCTTCTGGCGCGCCCTGTATTTCCAGCCGGGCGTCTACCAGCCCGATACCGGCGAAACAGTGCCATGGAACCGCGGCCGCTACCTGGTCGAGGGGCTGGGCCATTGCGCGGCCTGCCACGCGCCGCGCAACAGCCTGGGCGCCACCCGCGCGGCGGACGGCCTGGCCGGCGGCCTGATCGCCGGGCTGGACTGGTACGCGCCGCCCCTGGGCAACGACCCCGCCACGGGGCTGGGCCGCTGGAGCGCGCAAGACATCGCCACCCTGCTGCAGACCGGCATGGCGCGGCATTCCACCGCCAGCGGGCCGATGGCCGAAGTGGTGCTGGGCAGTTCGCAGTACCTGAACGACGCCGATGCGCTGGCCATGGGCACTTACCTGAAATCTCTGCCGGCCGCGCCGGCGGCGGGGGGCGCGCAGCCGCCCGGGCCGTCGGCTGCGCTGATGGACATCGGCGGCAAGCTGTACCGGCAGCACTGTGCGGTGTGCCACCAGGACCAGGGGCAGGGCAGCGGCATCGCCTGGCCCGCGCTGGCGGGCAACCCCACGGTGACGGCGCCCTTGCCGGTGAATGCCATTCGCGTGGTGCTCGATGGCGGATTCGCGCCGGCCACGGCAGCCAATCCGCGTCCGCATGGCATGCCGCCGTTCGCGCCGGTGCTGGGCGACAACGACGTCGCCGCGCTGGTTTCCTATATTCGTTCCAGCTGGGGCAACCAGGCAGGCCGCGTCACGCCTTTCGAGGTCAAGCGCGTGCGCGATGCATCCACGCTGAATTAACCTGGCCCGGCCGCCGCCCGGCCGCGGCGCCGGCCAGCCAGGCGGCCCAGTTCGCGCACGGCGTTTTCCATGCGTTCGTCCCATGGGTGCCCGTAGTTCAGGCGCAGGGCATGGCCGAATTGCCCGCTGGCCGAGAAAATCGGACCAGGCGCCACGCTGATGCCCTGCGCCAGGGCACGGCGGTGCAGTTCCAGGGCCTCGGCGCCGGGCGGCATTTCCAGCCACACGAAGAACCCGCCCTGCGGACGCGTGACGCGCGTGCCCGAGGGGAAATAGCGCGCCACGGCATCCAGCATCCGTTCCTGCTGGGCGGCCAGCGTGCCGCGCAGCCGGCGCAGATGGCGGTCGTAGCCGCCCCGTTCCAGGTACTGCGCCAGCGCGCCCTGGGCCGGCCCCGAGGCCGACAGCGTGGTGGCCAGCTTCAGGCGCTGCACCGCCCGTGCGTACCGGCCCGCGATGGCCCAGCCGATGCGGAACCCCGGCGCCAGGCATTTCGAGAACGACGAGCAGTGCAGCACCAGGCCCTGCGTGTCGTAGGCCTTGGCCGGCAGGGGCCGCGCGTGGCCGAAATACAGTTCGCCGTACACATCGTCTTCGATCAGCGGAATCTGGTGGCGCGCCAGCAGCGCGACCAGGTCGCGCTTTTTCTGCTCGGGCATCAGGCTGCCCAGCGGGTTCTGGAACTGCGTCATCAGCCAGCAGGCCTTGGGGGCGTGGCGCGCGATGGCCGCTTCCAGGGCGTCCAGGGCAATGCCCTGGCGCGGATGGGTGGGCACTTCCACGGCCTTCAGCCCGCGCTGTTCCAGCGCCTGCAGCGCGCCATAGAAGGTGGGGGATTCGACGACCACCGCGTCGCCGGGCCGGGTGGCCACGTGCAGGCACAGGTTCAGCGCTTCGAGCGCCCCGGTGGTGATTACCACGTCGTCCGCGGCCACGGGCACGCCCGCCGCCCGGTAGCGCAGCGCGATCTGGCGGCGCAGGCGCGGGTTGCCGGGCGACAGGCCTTCTACAGTGTCGTGCGGGTCGAGGCGGCGCAGGTAGGCGGACATGGCCTGGCCCAGCCGCTCCAGCGGAAACAGCGTGGCGGCCGGGAATGCCGAGCCCAGCGGCGCGACCGCGCGGTCCTGCACGGAATCGAGAATGTCGAAGATGCGCTCGCTGATGGCCAGGGAAGTCGAGCCGCCCCCGGGGCGCGAGATCTCGGGCTCGGGCGGCAGGGCGCGGGGCAGCGCCCGCACGTAATAGCCCGAGCGCGGGCGGGCGTGCACCAGCCCGCGCGCTTCAAGCAGGTAATAGGCCTGGAATACGGTGGAAGGGCTGACGCCCCGGCTGGCGCAGGTTTCGCGCACCGATGGCAGCTTGTCGCCCTCGCACAGCAGGCCTTCGCGGATGGCGTGCGCGATATCGTCGGCCAGCGCCTGGTAGCGGGTCACGCCCATGGTGCCGGGGCCGCCATGGCGGCGCCCCTACTTGCTGCTTTGCAGGATCGCCATGGCCTGGCGTTCCATGAATTCGCCCAGGGTGTCGATGCCGCGCAGCTTCAGGATGGTGTTGCGCACGGCGGCCTCGACCAGCACCGCCAGGTTGCGGCCCGCCGCCACCTGCAGCATGACTTTGCGCACCGGCATGCCCAGCATGTCCTGGGTGATGTCCTGCAGCGGCAGGCGTTCGAATTTGTCCTGGGCGGTGGCGCGCACCAGGTGCACGATGAGCTTCAGGCGCATCTTGCGGCGCACCGAGGTCTCGCCGAAGATGGTGCGGATGTCGAGCAGGCCCAGGCCGCGCACTTCGAGCATGTTCTGCAGCAGCGGCGGACAGTGCCCTTCGATCATGCCGGGCGCGATGCGCGAAAACTCTACCGCGTCGTCGGCCACCAGGCCGTGCCCGCGCGAAATCAGTTCAAGCGCCAGCTCGCTCTTGCCCAGCCCCGATTCGCCGGTGATCAGCACGCCCAGGCCCAGCACGTCCATGAAGACGCCATGCACGGTGGTGGTGGGCGCCAGTTTCTTGCCCAGGTAGATGCGCAGCAGGTCGATGAGCTGAGCGGCCGCCACTGGGGTGGACAGCAGCGGCACCTGGTGCTGCTCGCACTGGTCGATCAGGTCTTGCGGCGGCGACAGGCCGTCGGCCAGCAGGATGGCCGGCACCCCGCCGATCAGCAGCTCGTCCATGTGGTGCGTGCGGCGGCGCAGATCGAAGCGGCTGTAGTAGGCCAGTTCTTCCTGGCCGAACACCTGGATGCGCGACGGGTGGATGAGGTTCAGGTGGCCGACCAGGTCGGCGGCCGCCATGCCGTCGTCGCGGATATTGCGTTCGGCGGCGCCGTGGCCCGCGATCCAGTTGAAGGGGATTTTGTCGGCGTTGTCGTCGACCAGTTCCTGCACGGTAAGCATGGCAGCGGCTCTGCGAGGGTCAGCGTTGGCCCGTGGTGAGCATCCGGTGGACTTCGGCCGGGTCGGTTTCGGTGGCCAGGGCTTCGCGCAGCGCCTTGTTGGACATCAGCTGGGCCAGTTCGGCCAGGATGTCCAGGTG
This sequence comes from Bordetella petrii, assembly GCF_017356245.1. Taxonomy (NCBI): domain Bacteria; kingdom Pseudomonadati; phylum Pseudomonadota; class Betaproteobacteria; order Burkholderiales; family Alcaligenaceae; genus Bordetella; species Bordetella petrii. The sequence goes on along the minus strand of NZ_JAFMZZ010000004.1, from coordinate 1,119,708 downwards.
CTGCTGCGTGGCGGTTTCGGGCACCAGCAGGCACATCAGCATGGTCACCGGCTGGCCGTCGGGCGCGTCGAACGGCACCGGCTGCGCCAGGCGCACGAAGGCCGCCAGCGGCTCTTCCAGCCCCTTGACGCGGCCGTGCGGCACGGCCACCCCTTGCCCCAGGGCGGTGGACCCCAGGCGCTCGCGGGCGAACAGGCTGTCGAACACGATGGTTCTGGCCAGGCCATGGTGGTTTTCGAAAAGCAGGCCGGCCTGCTCGAACGCCCGTTTCTTGCTGGTGGCGTGCATGTCGAGAACGACGTTGCCGGCGGGAAGGATGCGCGACAAATGATTCATGCGGGTCATTATATGGTTATATGCCGCAGTGCAAAAACCGCTTGCGGCCGCTCGCCTGTTGCAGAATCCGGCAAGCATAGTCGGTTCCGGGCGGCAGCGGGAGGGGGCAGGCAATGGGGGGTGATTTGCCGATGCCCCGGCGGGACAGGTACTGCATCTCGCGGGACACCGGGATCGGACAGATCCGCCAGTGGGATCAGGGTTCAAGCTCGGGTGTGTGTACGGCTCGAGCGGGGATGAAGCGCGGGACTACGGGGTTTGCTGCGTGGTCGCAGCGGCTTGTCGCTTCACTGACTCTGCCGTGTGGCTTTGCACCTTGTCTTTGTGCTTGAGGACCTGGCGGTCGATTTTGTCGGCCAGCAGATCGATGGCTGCGTAAAGGTTTTCATCCACGGCTTCGCAATGGATATCCTTGCCGCGCAGTCTCATGGTGATTTCGGCTTTATGCCGCAGGGGCTCTACTGAGAGCATGACCTGGGTATCGATCACGTGATCGAAATGCCGCAGCACTCGCGCCAGTTTATTCATGACATATTCCCGGATGGCCGGGGTGACGTCGAGATGACGACCGCAGATGCTCAGGTTCATAGTGCGCTCTCCTTCTGATAAGAGGAAATAGGTGCGCGGTAACGCGCGGGGTTTTTTAGGGAAGGGTCTCCTGTAGAGGGATGGGGATGGAGGGTGAAGCACCGGGCCGCCGCGGTGGTGCGACGGCCGTTAACACTAGTGTATAGACTCTGCCGGGTAAAACAAGCTGTCCCGGGACAAGCCCGGGACGCCCCTGGCGGGCGCGTCCCGGGCCTGGGGTTTTCCCAGGGGGCGGTTACATGCGGAAGTGTTCTCCCAGGTAGACGCGCCGCACGGCCGGGTCGCCGACGATTTCGTCGGGCTGGCCGTCGGTCAGCACCTTGCCTTCGCTGATGATGTAGGCGCGGTCGCAGATGCCCAGCGTTTCGCGCACGTTGTGGTCGGTGATCAGCACGCCGATGCCGCGGCCCTTCAGGAAACGCACGATGCGCTGGATTTCGATCACCGCGATCGGGTCGACGCCGGCGAAAGGCTCGTCGAGCAGGATGAAGCGCGGACGCGTGGCCAGCGCGCGGGCGATCTCGACCCGGCGGCGTTCGCCGCCCGACAGCGAGATGGCGGTATTGCCGCGGATATGGCCGATCTGCAGTTCATCGAGCAAGGCCTCGAGCTGTTCTTTGATCTGGGCTTCGGCCAGGCTCTTGCCCTGGGCGTCGACCTGCAGCTCGAGCACGGCCCGGATGTTCTGTTCGACCGTCAGGCGCCGGAACACCGACGCATCTTGCGGCAGGTACGACAGGCCCATGCGGGCCCGCTTGTGGATGGGCATCGCGGTGATCGGTATGTCGTCGATCTCGATGCGGCCCGCGTCGGCCGGCACCAGCCCGACGATCATGTAGAAGCTGGTGGTCTTGCCGGCGCCGTTGGGGCCGAGCAGGCCCACGACTTCGCCGCTGACCACCGACAGCGATACATCTTGCACCACGGTGCGGCCGTTGTAGACCTTGCGCAGGCCCGTGGCGCGCAGGCTGCCCTGCTTGACGCCGGAGGCGGATGGCGCGGGTGACGGCGTGGGGTTCTGAGTCATGTAAGTGCGGATGAAAACAGCGGGAAGGGGCGGTCAGCCGCCCTGCTTGGCGCCCGCGCCGCCCTTGGCGGCGCGGCATTCGGCAATGGCCGCGTCGGCCTTGGCGCGCGGCGCGGCGTACGAGCGCACGCGGCCGCCGGGCGCCGACGAGTTGGGCCCGCCCTGGGCCTGGTAGACGCCGGTTTTTTCGTTGTAGCGCACCCGCTCGCCGCGGATGGTGTCGAAGGGCTTGCCGCAGATGTAGCGGGTGACCAGCGCCTGGCCGATCAGGTCGAACTCGCCCTTGGTGCTGTTGTACTCGGCGCGCAGGCCCTTGCCTTCGATGACTTCGAAGGTTTCGGGGCGTTCCTGGCGGATGGTGACGAGCTTGCCCTTGTTGGCCGTGGCCGTGCCGAACTGGTTGCCGGCCTCGTCTTCATTGGCTTCCAGGCGGTCGGCCGTCAGTTTCATGAGGCCGCGCGTCAGCACGACATTGCCGGTGAAGATGCTTTGCCGCTTGATGTCGTCGTAATGCAGGGTATCGGACAGAATCAGCGTGCTGGGCTCTTCGGCGGGCTGCTGCTTCTGCTGCTGGGCGTGCGCGCAGGCGGCCGCGCTGAGCAGCACGGCGCCAAGGACGGCCTGCCACGGCCCGGCGGCAAAAGGCCGCCTCGAAGCGAGAGGGATGCGTGAGTGGGTCATGGTGAGTTCTGGGTGTTGCCGCCCGAGGGCCGCTTGCCTGTGTCGGAGCCGGCGATCTCGACGTCGGTGGAGGCCGACACCTGCAGTTGCCGGGTCGAGTTGTTGTAGCGCATGCCGGTGCCGCTCATGCGCGAATTGCCCTTTACCACCACCGCGGGCAGGTCGGTGTAGACCACGTCGTCGTCGGGCAGGATGATGAGCTGTTCGCTGCGCACGTCTAGCGCGTCGTTGTTGGCGTCCTGCTGGCGATGCACATGGGCGTTGCCGTTCATGACGATGCGCTTGCCGCCGTGTTCCATGATGGCGGTGTCCGAGGTGCCGACCGTGATGGGGTTGGCTTCCTGCTGGCCGATCGCCCGCGGGCTGGTGACGTGGTAGGAATCGTCGTCGGGGAAGTGCTCGGCGTATTTGCCTTCGAGGCGGTTGATCGGCTTGCCGGTGGGGGCGGTGCGCAGCATGACGAAATCGCGCGCCCAGGAGTCCATTTCGTGGGTCAGCCGCCGCGGCGGGTCGATGGGGATGGCGCGCTGGGCGTAGTCGGCGGCCCACCACGTGCCGACCACCAGGGCGATGAGCAGCGACAGTGCGATCAGGGCGGGGAAGCGTTCTTTCATGCCAGGTGGCGTGCGGTTACTGGATGGCGCCGGGGCCGAGCAGCCCGGGCGCCATCATGAAGGTGCCCAGCCGGCCCTGCGCGGCCAGCAGCAGGTCGCAGCATTCGCGCACCGCGCCGCCGCCGCCGGGCTGCGCGGCGACCCAGTGGGCCGCCTGGGCGATATAGCCGGGCGCATTGGCGACAGTGGCGGCAAAACCGGCCCGCTGCATGGCGGGCAGGTCGATGATGTCGTCGCCCATATAGCCGGTCTGGTTGAGTTCGACGCCGTTGCGCTGGGCAAGTTCCGCCAGGGCCGCGCCCTTGTCGCGCACGCCCTGCATGACTTCGGCAATGCCCAGTTCGGCGGCGCGGCGGTCGACAATGGGGCCCGACCGGCCGGTGATCAGCGCCACTTTCAGGCCGCCTTCGAGCAGCAGGCGCAGGCCGTGGCCGTCCAGCGCGTGGAAGCGCTTGAAGAGCTCGCCGTTTTCGCCGTAGTACAGGCTGCCGTCGGTAAGCACGCCGTCGACGTCGAACACCATCAGGCGCACGGCGGCGGCCCGTTCGCGCACCGCCGGCGTGATGCGGGCCAGCACCAGGGCTTCGGCGGGGTGGGTGGAAGAGCGTGGAGTTGTCATGGTCATACCACCTTGGCGGCCATCAGGTCGTGCATGTGCAGGGCGCCCAGCAGGGCGCCGTCGGTGTCCAGGACCAGCATCTGGTTCAGGCGCTGCTCGTCCATCTGGCGGGCCGCGTCCACGGCCAGCGCATCGGGGCCGATGCTGCGCGGCATGCGGGTCATGCCCTGGGCCACGGTCAGGCCGCGGATGTCGCCGTGGCGCTCGATCAGGCGGCGCAGGTCGCCGTCGGTGAAGATGCCGGTGGGCTTGCCGGCCGCGTCCAGCACGATGGTCATGCCCATGCCCTTGGCGGACATTTCTTCCAGCGCCGGGAACAGCGCGGACTGTTCGGCGACCGTGGGCAGCGCGGCGCCCTGGCGCATGACGTCGCGCACATGGGTGAGCAGGCGGCGCCCCAGCGTGCCGCCGGGATGCGAGCGGGCGAAGTCTTCAGGGCCGAAGCCGCGCGCTTCGAGGCAGGCCACGGCCAGCGCGTCGCCCAGCGCCAGCGCGGCCGTGGTGCTGGCGGTGGGCGCCAGGTTGAGCGGGCAGGCTTCCTGGGCCACGCTGGTATCCAGGTGCAGGTCGGCCAGCCGGGCCAGTTCCGAGGCCGGATTGCCCGTAATGGCCACCAGGCCGGCGCCCATGCGGCGGGCCACCGGCAGGATGGTCAGCAGTTCCTGGCCCGAGCCGGAGTGCGAGACCGCGATCAGGACGTCGTCGCGGGTGATCATGCCCAGGTCGCCGTGGATGGCTTCGGCGGCGTGCACGAAGAAGGCGGGCGTGCCGGTGGAGGCGAACGTGGCGGCGATCTTGCGGGCGATGTGGCCGGTCTTGCCGATGCCGCTGACCACGACGCGGCCGCGGCAGGCCATCAGCATGTCGACCACGCGCGTGAAACTGTCGTCCAGGCGCGCCGACAGGTCGGTAATGGCCTGGGCTTCGATCTGCAGGGTGCGGCGGGCCGATTCGAGCGCGGCGCCGGACGAGGAAGAGGGATGGTCGGTCATGGGCGGATTTTAATCGTAGTATCGCAGGTTGCCGCGGCCTGGGGGCTATGGCATGCTGGCGCGGAAAATTTCCGTTTCAACTCCCCCGATACAACTTTCGATCAGGTCCGCCATCATGTCCTCAGTTCCCGCGCCCGTGCTGGGCACGCCCCTGTCCGCTTCGGCCGTCCGCGTCATGCTGCTCGGCGCCGGCGAACTGGGCAAGGAAGTCACCATCGCCCTGCAGCGGCTGGGCGTCGAGGTCATCGCGGTCGACCGCTACGCCGATGCGCCGGGCCAGCAGGTGGCGCACCGCGCCCACGTCGTCCCCATGACCGACCCCGACGCCCTGCGCCGGGTTATCGAACAAGAACGGCCCGATGTGGTCGTGCCGGAAATCGAGGCCATCGCCACCGACGCGCTGGTCGAGATCGAAGCCGCCGGCATCGCGCGCGTTACGCCCACGGCCCGGGCCGCGCAGCTCACCATGAACCGCGAAGGCATCCGGCGGCTGGCGGCCGAAACGCTGGGGCTGCCCGTGTCGCCCTACCGGTTCGTCGATTCCGAAGCCGGGCTGCGCCAGGCCATCGACGACGGCATCGGCTATCCCTGCGTGGTCAAGCCGGTCATGTCTTCGTCGGGCAAGGGCCAGTCGGTCATCCACGGCCCCGACGACATCGCCGCCGCCTGGCGCTATTCGCAAGAGGGCGGCCGGGTGGGGGCGGGGCGCATCATCGTCGAAGGCTTCATCCGCTTCGACTACGAAATCACGCTGCTCACCGTGCGGGCGCGCGGCGCCGACGGCGCCATCCACACGCATTTCTGCGAACCCATCGGCCACCTGCAGGCCGACGGCGACTACATCGAAAGCTGGCAGCCCCATCCCATGCAGCCGCTGGCGCTCGAGCGCGCGCGCGACATCGCCCGCGCCATTACCGACGACCTCGGCGGCATGGGAGTGTTCGGCGTCGAGCTGTTCGTGGCGGGCGACCAGGTCTGGTTCTCGGAAGTCAGCCCGCGGCCGCACGATACCGGCATGGTCACCATGATCAGCCAGGTGCAGAGCGAATTCGAACTGCACGCGCGGGCCTTGCTGGGCCTGCCTGTGGACACCAGCCTGCGCCAGCCGGGCGCCAGCAGCGTCATCTACGGCGGCGTGGACGCCCGCGGGGTGTCGTTCCACCAGGTGGCGCAGGCACTGGCCGAGCCCGGCACCGACATCCGCCTGTTCGGCAAGCCCGAGTCCTACGTCAAGCGCCGCATGGGCGTCGCGCTGGCCGCGGCCGCCGACATCGACGCCGCGCGCGACAAGGCCAAGCGGGTGTCGGGAGCGGTGGCCGTCAAGGCTTGATGGCGCCTTCAAAAGCAAAGGCAAAGGCAGGCCGGGGCTTGGGGTAAGCCCTGAGCCCTGGCTGCGCGGGAGTCGGTTAGACTATTATTGAAATGTCGTTTCATACAATGAAATCAACGGCGCCCCTGGCTGCGCAATTCTGGAACGTCCATGCCGATCGATCTGCAGGCGCTTCGTGCCGCCGCAACGCTACAGTGCGCTGGAGATTTCGGCGGCGATGGCCTGTATGACGCCGCCGAACCGCTGTTCGAGCTCGGCGCGGGACATGGCCGAGGTATGCACGACGATGTTCACGCTGGCGATGGGTTCGCTGTCGTGCACGATGGCGCAGCCCAGGGCGCGCCCGTTGCTCAGCGTCTCGGTGTCGGCCACTGCGTAGCCGCGTTCGCGCGCCGTGGCCAGGATCGTTGCGAGTTCGGTTTTCGCCCTGGCGGGTTCGAAGTCGGGGCCGGGCTGCGCGGCCAGCTTGAGCAGGTGATCCTGCAATACCGCCGGCGCCAGGGCGGCCAGGTAGGCGCGGCCCAGCGCCGTGCGCAGCACCGGCACGCGCGAGCCCGGCTTGCGATTGATCGCCAGTACGCCCGCTTTGCGGCTGGTGTTCAGGATGACCATGGCGTCGTTGTCGAAGACACCCAGTTCGATGGGCCAGCCCACGGTTTGCCGCTGGGCGTCAAGAATGGGCGATGCCACCGCAAGCAGCTGAGCCTGGGCGTCGTAGCCGTTGGCCAGCGTCAGCACTTTCGCGGTCACGGTGTATTTGCGGCCGTCGTCGCAGCGCTGCACATAGCCGGTATGGGCCAGTGTTTCGAGAATGCGCACGATGGTGGGCTTGGCTATGCCGGTATGGGCATGCAGTTGGCCGACGCTGACGGGCCCCTGCTCATTGAGGCATCGCAAGACCTCGAGGCCCCGCATCAACGCGACCACCGGTTCGTACGAGCCCATCTTTTCTTTTCCTATTGCTGCCTGCTTGAATCAACGTCCTTGGTGCGCGCAGTGCCGTGCCCAGGGAACCCTGGAGACTACGCATGATACCTTACCGAAAAGCCCTGGCCGCGCTGGTTTGCGTTGCCAGCCTGTGTGCCGGCAATACCGCGTCTGCGGCGCCGGATGCCTATCCGCAGCAGCCTGTGAAACTGATCGTGCCTTATGCTCCGGGCGGCGGCACCGACAGCATGGCGCGCGCCCTGGCGCGCAAGCTCAGCGATATCTGGCACCAGAAAGTCATCGTCGAGAACCGGCCGGGCGCCAGCGAATCGATCGCGGCGTCGGCGGTGGCGCGCTCTCCGGCCGATGGCTACACGCTGCTGTTCGCGTCGGATTCCACCTTCCAGCTCAACCCGCTGCTCTACAACCACCTGTCGTACGACCCGGACAAGGACCTGGTGCCGATCACCCGCTTCGCCGCCAGCCCGTTCGCGCTGTTCGTCAATGCCGATACGCCGGTGAAGACGTTCCAGGATTTCCTGGCGTACGCGCGCCAGCACAAGGGCAAGACGTTCTACGGATCGTATGGCGTGTCCAATTCGACCAACCTGGGCCTGTCCTGGCTGTCGAAGCAGTTCGACCTGGACATGGTGCATATTCCGTTCGCGGGCCAGGGGCCGGCCATGATCGCCCTGCTGGGCGGCGAGATCCAGATCCTGTTCGGCAATATCATCCCGTCGAGCATCGGATTCATCGACCAGGGCAAAGTCAGGGTGCTGGTGGTGTCCGGCGAGCAGCGCCTGCCCAACGCCCCCGATGTGCCGACTTTCCGGGAGCTGGGCTACGACAATCTCGATACCGGCTATACGCTGGGCCTGGCGGCCCCGACCGGGGTGGATCCGCAGATCCGGCAGCGCATCGCCGACGCCGTGAAGCAGGCGGTGGCCGATCCCGAACTGATCAAATACGCGGCCGAGACGTTGTCGATCAGACTGTTCGCGGAATCTTCCGGGCAGTACCGCGACTTCATTGCCGACAGCCGGCGCATACTGCAGCAGCGCATCGAGGCCGCCGGCGTGGGCAAGCTGGATTAGCCATCACGAACAGGAGCACGCATGAGCAGGCAATCTTCCTCCCGTCTGAACAACCCCGAAGACGCCCGGCACGTGGGCCGTCCGCCCTTTGCCGGGCAGGGCGCGCTGTCGCTGGTCGCGCGCCCGCAGGCGTTGCACTTCGACCCCGCCTCGACCGCGCTGGTAGTCGTGGACATGCAGAACGCCTACGTGTCCGCGGGAGGCTATATGGACCAGGCGGGCTTCGACATATCCCTGGCTGCCGCGGCAGTGGAAGGCACCCGGCAGGCGCTGGATACGGCCCGCGCGGCGGGCATCCAGGTCGTGTATCTGCAGAACGGCTGGGATGCGCAGTACGTCGAGGCGGGCGGGCCGGGTTCGCCCAACTGGCACAAGTCCAATGCCTTGCGCGTCATGCGGCAGCAGGCTGGCCTGGACGGCAAGCTGCTGAGCAAGGGCGGCTGGGACTATGCCCTGGTCGAAGCGCTGGCGCCGCAGGCCGGCGATATCGTGGTGGCCAAGACTCGCTACAGCGGCTTCTTCAATTCCACGCTCGACAGCCTGCTGCGCGCGCGCGGCGTGCGCACCCTGCTGTTCGCCGGCATTGCCACCAATGTCTGCGTCGAGTCGACCCTGCGCGATGCCTATCACTACGAGTATTTCTGCGCGTTGCTGGCCGACGCCACCACGCAAGCCGGCCCCGCGTTCACCCTGCAGGCCACCCTGTACAACGTCGAGACTTTCTTCGGCTGGGTCAGCGACGTCGCCAGCTTGGCCCAGGCGGTGCAGCACAAGCCGGCCTGAATCTTGTCGCCTTGCAACAACGGCCGCCTGCGGGTGGCTTTTTTTCTGACTTGCTTTTGATTTTGGTTAATTCGATAATTTCAGTAATTTCTGAAATCAAAGTAACCAAATATGCCGCTAAGCCCCCAGACTGAGCGTTTCGTACTGCACTTCGGCGAAATGGGCAGCCGCTGGGGCGTGAACCGCACGGTGGGGCAGATTTATGCCCTGCTGTTCCTGGCGCCGCAGCCGCTGCATGCCGATGACATTGCCGAGGCGCTGGGATTCTCGCGCTCGAACGTCAGCATGGGGCTGAAAGAGCTGCAGTCGTGGCGTCTGGTCAAGATGGTGCACCAGGTGGGCGACCGGCGCGATTACTTCGAGACGCCTCAAGACGTCTGGGAAATCTTCCGCATCCTGATGGAAGAGAAGCGCAGGCGCGAAATCGATCCCACCCTGACGCTGCTGCGCGACACACTGCTCGAGCAGCCGGCCGGGGCGCCCGAGGCCCATGCCCAGCAGCGCATGCGCGAGATGCTCGAACTGATCGAACTGTGCACCGGGTGGTTCGACGAGGTGCACCAGCTGCCGCCTGAAACGCTGCAAAGCCTGATGAAGCTGGGCACCAAGGTACAGAAAGTGTTGGGTTTTGCCGGCAAGCTGCGGGGCCGGGAATGACATCGCTGCATCAAAAGGAAGACATCGCTATGAAGCTGCCTGGGAGGCCCTTATCATGGGTTACCTGTCGCGTCGGCGCGCGCGCGCCATCGTGGTTTGCCGTTCTTTCCTAAGGAACCTCCCATGATCGATCTCGACGTCGTCAACCTGTCGCGCTTCCAGTTCGCGGCGACAGTGATGTATCACTTCATCTTCGTGCCGCTCACGCTTGGCCTGTCGTTCATCCTGGCCATCATGGAAAGCGTGTATGTCATGACCGGGCGCGACATCTGGCGCCGCATGACCATGTTCTGGGGCACCCTGTTCGGCATCAACTTCGCGCTGGGCGTGGCCACCGGCGTGGTCATGGAATTCCAGTTCGGCATGAACTGGTCGTACTACAGCCACTATGTGGGCGATGTGTTCGGCGCGCCGCTGGCGCTCGAAGGCCTGATGGCGTTCTTCCTGGAAGCCACCTTCGTCGGCCTGTTCTTCTTCGGCTGGAACCGCCTGTCCAAGGTCGGCCACCTGGCGGTGACCTGGCTGGTGGCCTTCGGCACCAACTTCTCGGCTCTGTGGATCCTGATCGCCAACGGATGGATGCAGAATCCGGTGGGGGCGGTGTTCAACCCCGACACCATGCGCATGGAAATGACGGATTTCGCGGCCGTGGTGCTCAACCCGGTGGCGCAGGCCAAGTTCGTGCACACGGTCAGCGCCGGCTACGTGGCCGGCGCCATGTTCGTGATGTCGATCAGCGCGTGGTACCTGCTGCGGCGCCGCCACGTCGACCTGGCCAAGCGCTCGATGGCGGTGGCGGCCAGCTTCGGCCTGGCTTCGGCGCTGTCGGTGGTAGTGCTGGGCGATGAAAGCGGCTATCTCACCACCGAACACCAGAAGATGAAGATCGCGGCCATCGAAGCCATGTGGCACACCGAACCCGCGCCCGCCAGCTTCAACCTGTTCGCCATTCCCAACCAGGCCGAGCGCAAGAACGATTTCGCCATCGAGATCCCCTACGTCATGGGCATTATCGGCACGCGTTCGCTGACCACGCCCCTGCTGGGCATCGACGACCTGGTGCGGCGCGCCGAAGTGCGCATCCGCGAGGGCCTGGTGGCCTATGAGGCCATGCAGCGCATCCGCGCCAATCCGGAAGACACCGAGGCGCGCATGACGCTCGACCGCACCTGGCCGGAACTGGGCTACGCGCTGCTGGTCAAGCGCCATCAGCCCGATCTCAGCAAGGCCACCGACGCCGATATCGCGCAGGCCGCGCAGGACACGATCCCGAATGTGGCGCCGCTGTTCTGGGCGTTCCGCATCATGGTGGCGGTGGGCATGTACCTGATCCTGTTCTTCGCGGTGGCCTTCTGGCTGGCCTCGCGCGGCCGGCTGGACAGTCGGCCGGCGTTGCTGAAGGTCGCCTTGTGGAGCCTGCCCCTGCCATGGGTGGCCATCGAGGCCGGCTGGTTCGTGGCCGAATACGGGCGCCAGCCGTGGGTCATCGAGGGCGTGCTGCCCACGTACTACGCCGCCTCCGGGCTCACGCTGGTCGACCTGGCCATCAGCCTGACGATCTTCCTGGTGCTGTACACGGTGTTGCTGGTGATCGGCGTGAAGGTCATGCTGCATGCCATCAAGGCCGGGCCCAAGTCCGACCGGCCCGCGCCGCCTCCGTCGCCGGCCGACCCGGTGGCCGCGGCTGTCGATGCCTATTGATCACGGAGCGCGCAAATGGAAAGCTTGATTCCTTTCGACTATGCCACCCTGCGGGTGATCTGGTGGGTGCTGCTGGGCGTGCTGCTGATCGCCTTCGCAGTGATGGACGGCTTCGACCTGGGCATCGCGGCATTGCTGCCGGTCGTGGCGCGCACCGATACCGAGCGGCGCGTGGTGATCAATGTGGTGGGCCCCGTCTGGGAAGGCAACCAGGTCTGGCTGATCACCGGCGGCGGCGCCATCTTTGCCGCATGGCCGCTGTTGTATGCCGCCTCGTTCTCGGGTTTCTACCTGGCGATGATGCTGGTGCTGGTGGCCCTGATCGTGCGGCCGGTGGGCTTCAAATACCGCAGCAAGATGGAAGGCACCCGCTGGCGCGGCACCTGGGACTACGTCCTGTGCGCGTCGGGCGTGGTGGCCGCGCTGGTGTTCGGCGTGGCCATGGGCAACCTGCTGGTGGGCGTGCCCTTCGGCTTCGACCCGGCCGTGCTGCGGCCCGAATACCACGGGCACTTTTACCAGCTGTTCAGTCCCTTCGCGCTGCTGGCGGGCCTGCTCAGCCTGGCGATGCTGGCCATGCACGGCGCGGTGCTGCTGGTCTGGCGCACCGACGGGGCGGTGGCGGCGCGCGCGCGCCGCGCCGGGCGCCTGGCGGCCCTGCTCACCGCGGCGCTGTTCGTGGCCGGCGGCTTCTGGGTGGCCTACGGCATCGATGGCCACATCATGACCGGAGTGGCCGATGGCATGGCGCCGTCCAACCCGCTGCTCAAGAACGTGGTGGCGCAGCCGGGCGCGTGGATGGCCAACTTCGCCAAGTGGCCGCTGGCCTGGATCGCCCCGGCGCTGGGCGTGGGCGGGGCCCTGCTGGTCGCGGCCATGCTGGGCCGGCGCATGCAGGGCCTGATGTTCATCGTGTCGTCGCTGGCCGTGGCGGGCATCATCCTGACCGCCGGCCTGGCGCTGTTCCCGTTCCTGATGCCGTCCTCGACCGACCCCCGCTTCGGCCTGACCGTCTGGGATGCGTCGTCCAGCCGGCTGACACTGTGGATCATGCTGCTGTCCACGGCGTTTTTCCTGCCCATCATCACGCTGTACACCGCGTGGGTGTACCGCGTGATGCGCGGCAAGGTCACCAGCGAGTCGGTCGACGGCACGCCCAATTCTTATTAGGGAGTTTTCACGCATGTGGTATTTCTCGTGGATTCTCGGCCTGAGCCTGGCCTGCGCATTCGCCATCCTGAACGCCATGTGGTTCGAGCTGCGCGAAGGCGGCGAGCACGATCCCGCCAAGTCGCCCGGCGACGCGTGAGCAGTACGCCGGGCCTGGCGCCCGATTCCGCGGCCGCGCGGGGCCCGGCGCAGCGCGAGCATTCGCGCTGGCTGGCCGCGCAGGCGCGCGTGGTGCGCGCCCCGCTGGCGCTGGCGGCGGCCGCCCCCTTGCTGGGCGGCGCCTTGCTGCTTATCCAGGCCTGGCTGCTGGCCCGGGTGCTCGATGCGGCGATTGCGGGCCACGCGCCGCGCGCCGGCCTGGCGCCGGCCATCGGGGCAATTGCCGTGCTGATCCTGGCGCGCGCCGGGCTGGCCTGGCTGGGCGAGCGGGCCGGCGCGCGGGCCGCCGAGGCCATCAAGCAGCGCCTGCGGCTGGCCTTGTTCGACCGCCTGCTGGCGCGCGGGCCGGCCTGGTCGCGCGCCCGGGTGTCGGGCGAACTGGCCAGCGCCATGGTCGACCAGGTCGAGGCGCTGGACGGCTTTTTCTCGCGCTACCTGCCCGCCGCCGTGGCGGCGGCGGTGCTGCCGCTGGCCTTTGCCGCCGTGCTGCTGCCGTTCGACTGGATCGCGGGCTTGCTGCTGCTGGTGACCGCGCCGCTGATTCCGCTGTTCATGGCCCTGGTGGGTTGGGGCGCCGAAGCCGCCAGCCGGCGCCACCTGCGGGCCTTTGCGCGCCTGTCGGGCTTCTTTGCCGACCGCCTGCGCGGCCTGTCGACCCTGAAACTGTACGGCCGCGCCGAGGCCGAGGCGCAGTCGGTGGCGCTGGCCAGCGACACCGTGCGGCGGCGCACGATGGCAGTGCTGCGCATCGCCTTCCTGTCGTCCGCCGTGCTGGAGTTCTTTGCCGCGCTGGGCGTGGCCGGCATGGCGGTGTACTTCGGCCTGACCTACCTGGGCTTCCTGGACCTGCGCAGTTCGCCGCTGACCCTGCACGTGGGCTTCTTCTGCCTGTTGATGGCGCCCGAGGCCTATGCGCCGCTGCGGCAATTCGCCGCGCACTATCACGACCGTGCCGCCGCCCGCGCGGCCGTATCCCAGATTGCCGCGGCCTTCGACGGCTTGCCGGACCTGGCCCGCGCGGGGGGCGATGCTGCTGGCGGGCGTCAGCCCCCTGACACAGACGCGCCTGCCGTCCAAGCAACATCGTTCGCCGCCACCCTGGATGTGCAAGGCCTGACCGTGCGCGCCGCTGGCCGGCCGGCCGCGGTGCTGGACGATGCGCAGCTGAGGCTCGAGGCCGGCACGCATGCGGCCCTGATGGGGCCCAGCGGCAGCGGCAAGACCACGCTGCTGGAAACGCTGTGCCGGCTGCGCGCCGGGGCGGGCGCAGTCAGCCTGGATGGCGTGCCGTTGGTCGATTGGGACGAGGCCGCCCTGCGGCAGCGGGTGGCGCTGGTTGGCCAGCGCCCGTACCTGTTTGCCGGCAGCATTGCCGACAACATTCGCCTGGGCCGGCCGGACGCCACCGATGCGCAGGTGCGCGCGGCCGCGCGCCGCGCCTGCGTGTGCGAGTTCACGCAGGCCCTGCCGGCCGGGCTGGATACCCGGCTGGGCAGCCGCGGCGCGGGCCTGTCGGGCGGGCAGGCCCAGCGGGTGGCGCTGGCGCGCCTGTTCCTGCGCGATCCGGGCCTGATCCTGCTGGACGAGCCCACTTCCCATCTGGACGAGGCCACGCAGACGCGTGTGCTGGACGAGATTCTGGCGTTCGCGCAGGGGCGCACGCTGCTGCTGGCCACGCACGCGCAGGCCGTGGCGCGGCGCCTGCCGCAGACCGTGCGCCTGGCGCATGGCAAGCTGGACCGGGCATGAGGGCGCTGCTGCACCTGTTGCCGCTGTACCGGCGCCGAGCTGGCGGGCTGCTGGCCGCGTTGCTGCTGGCGCTGCTGACGATCGCCGCCGGTGTCGGCCTGCTGGGCGTGTCGGGCTGGTTTCTCAGCGCCGCGGCGCTGGCCGGCGCCGGCTCGGTGTTCAATCTGTTCGTGCCGTCGGCCCTGGTGCGCCTGCTGTCGTTCGCGCGCATCGCGGCGCGCTATGCCGAGCGCCTGGTGGGCCATGCGGCCACGCTGCGCCTGTTGACCGACTTGCGCGCCAGCGTATTCGACGTGCTGGTGGCCTTGACGCCGCGGCAATTGGCGCGCTACCGCGCCGGCGACCTGGTGGCGCGGTTGACCGGCGATGTCGATGCGCTGGACACGGTTTTCCTGCATGTGCTGGCCCCCATGGCGACCGCCGGACTGGGCGCCGCGCTGCTGGCCGCCGTAGTTGGCCATTGGGTGCCCGCCGCCGGCTGGACCCTGGCCTGGGCCATGTTGGCCGCCTGTCTGCTGGTGCCCGTCTGGCTGGCGTGGGCGACGCGCCGGCCCGGCCAGGCCATGCAGCACAGCCACGCCGATTTGCGGGCGGCCACGCTGGAAGCCGTGGAAGGGCATGCCGACCTGATGGCCTGGCATGCCGCCGCGCAGGTCCGCCAGGCCTACGCCGGGCATTGCGCCCATGCCGCGCGTGCGCGCGAAGCGCAGGTCAGGGCGGCCGCCGGCGGCCTGTGGATGCTGCAGGCGCTGGCCGGCGCCAGCCTGGTGGCGATGCTGTGGTTCGGGCTGGACGCCCTGCGGCAGCAGCGCCTGGACGGGCCGCTGCTGGCCGGCCTGTTGCTGGCCGTGATCGGCGTGTTCGAAGTGGCGGGCCCGCTGATGCGGGGCGCCGCCCGGCTGGGGGGCGCCATTGCAGCCGCGCAACGCATCCGGGCGCTTGCCCGCCTGGCGCCCGACCAGCGCGACCCGGCCGCGCCGCAGCCGCTGCCCGCGTTGGGCGCCATCGAATTCCGGTCGGTGCGGTTCGCCTATCCGACGGCGGCCGGCGAGCCCGGCCCGCCCGTGCTCGACGACGCCAGCCTGCGCATCGAACCGGGCGAGCACGTGGCCATCGCGGGCCCCAGCGGCGCCGGCAAATCCACGCTGCTGCATCTGCTGCTGCGCCTGGAAGATCCGCAGGCCGGCAGCGTGTGTTTCGGCGGCGTGGATGTGCGCCAGGCAGAACAGGCGCAGCTGCATCGGCGGGTGGCCTGGCTGGCGCAGGACGCACCGGTGTTTCTGGGCACTTTGCGCACCAATCTGCTGATCGGCGATCCCGGCGCCGACGATGCCGCGCTGTGGCGGGCGCTGGATGCCGCGGGGCTGGGGGATTTCGTGCGCGGCCTGCCCGACGGCCTGGACACCTGGGCCGGCGAAACCGGCGCCAGCCTGTCGGTGGGCCAGGCGCGCCGCCTGTGCCTGGCGCGGGCGCTGCTGGCGCCCGCGCCGGTGCTGGCGCTGGACGAGCCCACCGCCGGGCTGGACGAGGCCGCGCAGGCGGCGTTCTTCAGCGACCTGGCGCGGGCCGCGCGCGGCCGCACGGTGGTGCTGGTTACCCACGCGGCCTTGCCGCCGGGCGCGGTGCACCGCTGCCTGGCCTTGCGCGGCGGCCGCCTGGCGGCCGTTGATCTGGCTTAACCGCCATCGCACGGTTATAGTTCGCCTTGCTTTATTCTTCCCGGGGCGTGCCCATGCAGACCGACACCGCCGAACTCATCCGGCGCACCATCCGCAGCGTCCCCGACTGGCCCCGCCCCGGCGTGGTGTTCCGCGACATCACCCCGCTGCTGCAAGACCCGCGCACCTTCCGCGTCCTGATCGACCTGTTCGTCTACCGCTATATGCGCCAGCGCCTCGACCTGGTGGCCGGCGTGGACGCGCGCGGCTTCATCATCGGCAGCGTGCTGGCCTATGAGCTGAACCTGGGTTTCGTGCCGGTGCGCAAGCAGGGCAAGCTGCCGTACCGCACCGTGGCCGAGTCCTACACCCTGGAATACGGCAATTCGTCCGTGGAAATGCACACCGACTCGGTGCGCACCGGCCAGCGCGTGCTGCTGGTCGACGACCTGATCGCCACTGGCGGCACCATGCTGGCCGCCATCAAGCTGCTGCAGCGGCTGGGTGCCAACGTGGTGGAAGCCGCCGCCATCATCGACCTGCCCGAGCTGGGCGGTTCGGGCAAAGTCGCCACCACCGGCACGCCGCTGTTCACGGTGTGCAGCTACGACAGCGCCGAATAGTCCGCGTACCGCCAGCCGCGCCTAGGCGGCTTCGCTCATGGCCCACGAGCCGGGCTCGGTCAGCCGCGGCTGGATGAAATCGAGAAAGGCCCGCGTCTTGGCGGGAATGGTGCGCGACGGCATCAGCGCAAACAGCGGAATGGGCGTCAGGCTCCAGTCGGGCAGCACCGGCACCAGCCCCTTGCTGCGGATCGGCTGGCCGATCGTGTCGAATACCAGCAGCGGCGCAATGCCCAGGCCCTGGCTGGCCAGACGCGACAGAATGCCGACGTTGTTGGCCGCCAGGCGGCCCGACACCGAGACGCGCTCGATTTTTTCGCCCGAGTGCAGCACCCAGTACGAAAACGCCTCGCTCATGGCCGGACGCAGGCATTCGTGATGGCCCAGGTCGGAGGGCACGCGGGGCACGCCATGCAGCGCCAGGTACTGCGGCGAGGCATACAGGCGGTGTTCCATCAGCATGATCTGGCGCGCCACCAGGCTGGAGTCCGGCTGGCGGCCAAAGCGCAGCACCAGGTCGAACGGGTTGCTGATGGGGTCGATGTGCTGCATGTTAAGGTCGAAGTCGCACTCGATATCGGGGTGCTGCGCGCGGAACTCCTGGATCACGGCCGGCAGGAACAGCTGCGCCAGGCTCGACGGCATGGATACGCGCAGGCGGCCCTTGGGCTGGGCGGCCATGTCCAGCAGCTGGTCATGCGCCACCCGGGCCTCTTCGACAATGGGGCGGCATCGCTCGAAATACATCAGGCCGGCTTCGGTGAGCTCGATGCGCCGGGTGCTGCGGTTCAGCAGCTTCATGCCGATGTTCTGCTCAAGCTCGCTGACGCGCCGCGACAGGGTCGAGGCGGGCATGTTCAGGGCTTCGGCCGCGTGGCTGAAGTTCTTGCGCTTGGCGACTTCGACAAAGAGCGCGATGTCGTTGAGCTGGATGTCCATGGGGGATTCGGGGGCGATTCGTCTGTCTGATGGAGAAGATATCTCATCACGAGGAAGATATTGTTCGCCAAAAATGGAAAAGTCTGTTCCAGCGCCGCATGCCGGAGTTCGCCAAACGGACGGCGCCGGGTGCATCCAAGGGGCAGTATCATGAAAGCGCTGCCGGCCGCCCCGATGGCCGCAACCCTCACGGTGACAGGAATGTCCGCTCACGCCGAAGGTAAAACCCGCGCCCAGGTGCGCGCCGAACTCGCCGCCGCCAAGCAGGCCGGCGAAGTGTCGTTCGGCGAACTGGACTACCCGCCGGCCCGGCCGGCGGCCACGCACAAGACTCGCGCGCAGGTGCGCGCCGAACTCGACCAGGCCCGCGCGGCCGGCGAGCTCAGTTCGGGCGAGCTGGATTATCCGCCCGAACAGCCTCCCGCCACCCACAAGACGCGCGCCGAAGTGCGCGCCGAACTGGCGGCCGCCAAGGCCGCCGGCGAAGTCAGCTTCGGCGACCTCGACTACCCGCCCGACGGTCGCTGAACCTGTCGGGGCCGGCGCGCCGGATTCCTATAAGCGTTGTTGAATTGCAACGTCGACGTTGATGGCGGGCAAGTCGCCAGCGGCGGCGCCGGCCGTGCGCGGCCCGGCGGAAATCCGCGTCGCGCCTGGGCGGCGCGAACACCAAGGGCCGAGGTGCAAGGCTTTACCTTCATTTTTGAAAAACAACTCTCCAAATTCGTGGTTAATCCCTATTGCGCTTGGAAAGATACTTTTACCTGTGCATGCGCCGTCCGGCCTCGCCTCGGGCCAGCCAGGTAGCGCATGGCCTTTCCTGTCACTCTGCTTTAGGAAAACTCATCATGAAAAAAACGCTACTGGCCGTCGCGCTGGCTGCCGGCTTTGCAGGCGTGGCCCAAGCCGAGACCTCGGTTACGCTGTACGGGCTGATTGACGCAGGTATCGGTTACAACCAAGTCAAGGGCTCCAATGGCGACAAAGCCAGCCGTATCGGCGCTGTCGACGGCGTGAACAGCGGCTCGCGTTTCGGTCTGCGCGGCACTGAAGACCTGGGCGATGGCCTGAAGGCTGTCTTCACCCTGGAAGGCGGTTTCTCGCCCAACAACGGTGAGTCCTCGCAAGGCGGCCGCCTGTTTGGCCGTCAAGCCACCGTTGGCCTGCAAAGCGACAGCTGGGGCCGACTGGACTTCGGCCGTCAAACCAACCTGGCCTCCAAGTACTTCGCCGGCATCGACCCTTCGGGCATCAGCTACGACCAGGCCACTATGGGCACGTCGTTCAGCTCGGCCAACACCGTCCGTCTGGACAACATGGTGCTGTACCAAACCCCGTCGTTCTCGGGCTTCAAGTTCGGCGTCGGCTACTCGTTCAATGCTGACGACACCACCGCCACCGGTGGCGGCTTCCGCACCAACAACAACAACCGTGTTCTGACGGTTGGCGGCCGCTACCAAAATGGCCCGCTGGATGTGGCCCTGTCGTACGACAATTTCCGTCCGGACAGCAGCCGTACCAAAGGCCAATACGACACCGACAACGTTCAGTCGTACATCATCGGCGCTGCCTACGACTTCGAAGTGGTCAAGGTCTCGGCCGCGTTCGGCCAGACGTTTGACGGCTGGTTCGTCGGCACCAACATCGATGGCCTGGAAGACGTCGACGGCACGGGTCTGGGCAGCTGGAAACTGGCTGACGGCTCGCGCGTCAATTCGTACCTGCTGGGCATCAGCGCCCCGATCGGCGGCGCCAGCAACATCTGGGCTTCCTGGCAGCGTGCCGACGTCAACAACAGCCGTCTGGCTGGCGACGACGCCACGAGCAACACGTTCAGCCTGGGTTACACCTACGACCTGAGCAAGCGTACCAACCTGTACGCGATGGGCTCGTACGGCGACAACTGGGCATTCCAGGAAGACCAGCGCAGCACCGCTGTGGCGGTCGGCTTGCGCCACCGGTTCTAAGCGCGTCGTACGTCCGGCGCGGGTTGCCGAATGCACGGGTTGTCTCCGCTACCCGTCGAGTGACAACTGACCCCGCGAAGGTTTGCGCCGGACGTACGCGTGGCTGGAAAGGAAGGGCCCCTTGCGGGGCCCTTCCACTTTTTACGGCAGGCAAAAGGGCCCGCGGAAACCGGACGCCTACAAGAACAGCCGGTAGGCCGGGTTGTCGGTTTCGTTCCAGTGCGGATAGCCCAGTTCGGCCACGAAGGTCTTGAACAGTTTCTTGTCCGACGGCGGCACCTGGATGCCGATCAGGATGCGGCCGTAGTCGGCCCCCTGGTTGCGGTAGTGGAACAGGCTGATGTTCCAGTCGGGGTTCATGGCGTTCAGGAAGCGCATCAGCGCGCCCGGGCGCTCGGGGAATTCGAAGCGGTACAGCAGTTCGTGGCTGGCCAGGGCCGAACGGCCGCCCACCATGTGGCGCAAGTGGGTCTTGGCCATTTCGTCATGGGTGAGGTCGAGCGTGTCGAAGCCGTTGCGGCGGAAATTGGCCGCGATTTTGTCGGACTCGGCCGGTGAGTTGACCTGCACCCCCACGAACACATGGGCGCGCTGGGCATCGGAAATGCGGTAGTTGAATTCCGTGACGCTGCGGTGGCCAACCAGTTCGCAGAAGCGGCGGAAGCTGCCGCGCTGTTCGGGCATGGTGACGGCGAACACCGCTTCGCGCATTTCGCCGACTTCGGCGCGCTCGGCCACGAAGCGCAGGCGGTCGAAGTTCATGTTGGCGCCGCAGGCGATGGCGACCAGGGTCTTGCCCTTGAGCTTGTGCTGGGCCGCATATTGCTTGGCCGCCGCCACCGCCATGGCGCCGGCGGGTTCGAGCACGCTGCGGGTGTCCTGGAAGACATCTTTGATGGCGGCGCAGATGGCGTCGGTATCGACCACCACGAAATCGTCGACATACTGGCGTGTCAGGCGGAAGGTCTCGGCGCCCACCATCTTGACGGCGGTGCCGTCGGAGAACAGGCCCACGTCGTTGAGCTGCACACGGCGTCCGGCGCGCACGCTGCGCAGCATGGCGTCGGAATCTTCGGTCTGCACGCCGATGATCTTGATTTCAGGCCGCAGCTGCTTCACGTAGGCCGCCACCCCCGACACCAGCCCGCCGCCGCCGATGGCGACGAAGATGGCGTCGATGGGGCCCGGGTGCTGGCGCAGGATTTCCATGCCCACCGTGCCCTGGCCGGCGATCACGTCGGGATCGTCGAAGGGGTGCACGAAGGTGAGCTTTTCTTTCTTTTCGAGCGTCTGGGCATGCGCGTAGGCATCCGAGAAGCTTTCGCCGGCCAGCACCACTTCGCCGCCCAGCCGGCGCACCGCGTCGATCTTGACCTGCGGGCTGGTGGTGGGCATGACGATGACCGCCCGGCAGCCCAGCCGGGCCGCCGCCAGCGCCACGCCCTGGGCATGGTTGCCGGCCGAGGCGGCAATGACCCCGCGGCTGCGCGCCGCCGGCGCCAGGTTGGCCATCTTGTTGTACGCCCCGCGCAGCTTGAAGCTGAACACCGCCTGGGTATCTTCACGCTTGAGCAGCACCGTGTTCGAAATTCGCTGGGACAGCAGGGGAGCGGATTCGAGAGGGGATTCGACGGCGACGTCGTAGACCTTGGAGGTCAGGATGCGTTTCAGATAATCGGCGGACATGGCGACGCAAAGAGCGGTGACAGAGGGGAAAAAGGCGTCAGGCAGAATATCACACGGGGCCTTTTATGCTTCTTGCGTTGTGTGCGAGCAGTCGTTCTTGCGCCTACCCACCGCGACTCGCGGCGGATCCTGTTCGCCATATCGCTGGGAAGGGCAGGGTTCTTGCATTTTTGGGCCGCCGGGTGGGGAAGGGGAAAAAACTTGTGGGGCCGGCGCGCGACGCCGCCCTGCGCGGCGCCGCGCGCCATTCAAATGGCAGCATGCGTGCCAATACAAGGTGTCAGGCTCCCGAAGGGTGCCTGACACCGTATGACGGAGACGGCCGTGGCGCGAGGCGGTGTCTGACACCCTGGCGGGAGTCAGACACCAGATATGCCACTGAACAGCAGCCTTGGCCTTCCGCGCTCTGAATGGCATTCGCGGCCGCGCTGGGCGGCCGCGAATGCCGGCCCCACAAGTTTTTTTTCCCTTCCCCGCCCGGCGGCCCAAAAATGCAAGAACCAGATCGCCCCAGCGACGCCCCGATCATCCTTTACTGCGAGTCGTGGCGTGGGGGCGCGAGTGCCGCGGCGCCTCGGGGCCGGGCCCGGGCGCGCGGGGCGCCCGGACGGCACCGTGAAGCCAAGGCGCTCGCGCCCCCACGCCGCGACGCCAGAAGAAAGACGACCCATCGCACAACCCGACCCCCGCCCGGAACCAGCTAAACTGCCGCCCATCATGGAACAAAGCCTGCTGAACGCTGTCCACTGGCTGCTGGCGCTGGTGGCCCTGCCCGAAATCGGGTTGCCGGCCATTTTCCTGGTCAGCGTGGTCTCGGCGACTCTGCTGCCGCTGGGTTCCGAGCCGGCGGTGTTCGGTTTTGTGAAGCTGGCGCCCGACATGTTCTGGCCGGCGGTGCTGGTGGCCACGGCGGGCAATACCGTGGGCGGCGCCATCAGCTACGCCATGGGCCTGGGCGCCCACCGGGCGCTTGAGCGCTGGCGCGAAAAGCACCCGCATCCGGCCGATGCCGGGGCGGAACACCCGTCCGGGCGTCCCGGCGGGCCGGCCGACCGCATGCGGGGCCGCTGGCACCTGCGCGCCCACGACTGGCTGCATCGCATGGGGCCGCCGGCGCTGCTGTTGTCCTGGCTGCCCGCCGTGGGCGATCCCCTGTGCGCGGTGGCCGGCTGGCTGCGCCTGGCCTTCTGGCCCTGCGTGCTGTACATGGCCATCGGCAAATTCGCCCGTTACACGGTCATGACCGCCGGCCTGCTGTGGTTCTTTCCCCAGCCCGTCTGAGCCGGGCGGGAAGGGGGCCGGCGGCCGGCCCGCACAATGTCATAAAATGATTCTTTAAGGGCCTATTCCCCGGTTGTCCATGAACGCCCCCCTCGCCAGCCAAATTCTGTCCGCGGCGATTCCGCCTGCAGCTACCGCGCGTTTGCGCGAAATTCCGTACAACTACACGTCGTTCTCCGATCGCGAAATCGTCGGGCGCCTGCTGGGCGACGATGCCTGGCAGTGGTTGTCCGATTTGCGCGGCGAGCGCCGCACCGGCCGTTCGGCCCGCATGCTTTATGAAGTGCTGGGCGACATCTGGGTGGTGCGCCGCAACCCCTACCTGCAGGACGACCTGCTCGACAACCCCAAGCGGCGCAAGCTGCTGGTGGGGGCGCTGCACCATCGCCTGGGTGAGATCGACAAGCGCCGCGACCCGGATTCACCCACCCCCGATGGCCATGACCCGCAGCGCGACGCCAAGGTGGTGGAACTGCTGGCGCGCGCGCGTTCGGCCGTGGCGGCCTTCGAAAGCGAGTTCGACCAGACCGGGCACCTGCGCAAGCAGGCCCAGAAAGTGCTGGGCCGCATCACCGCGCGCGACAACATCAAGTTCGACGGCCTGTCGCGGGTGTCGCACGTTACCGACGCCACCGACTGGCGCGTGGAATACCCGTTCGTGGTGCTGACGCCCGACAACGAGGCCGAGACCGCCGCCCTGGTGCGCGCCTGTATCGAGCTGGGCCTGACCATCGTGCCGCGCGGCGGCGGCACCGGCTATACGGGCGGCGCCATCCCGCTGACCTGGAAGTCGGCGGTCATCAACACCGAGAAGTTCGACAGCCTGGGGCCGGTCGAGTCCTGTATTTTGCCCGGGCTGGCCGAGCCGGCCGCCGTCATCCATGCCGGCGCCGGGGTGGTCACCAAGCGGGTGGCCGAGGCCGCCGAGCAGGCCGGCTTCGTGTTCGCCGTGGACCCGACTTCGGCTGAAGCCTCCTGCGTGGGCGGCAACATCGCCATGAACGCCGGCGGCAAGAAAGCCGTGCTGTGGGGCACCGCGCTCGACAACCTGGCCTGGTGGCGCATGGTCGACCCCGACGGCAACTGGCTGGAAGTGACGCGCCTGGAACACAACCTGGGCAAGATCCACGACGTGGACGTGGCGCGCTTCGAGCTGAAATGGTTCGACGGCACCGCGCAGCCCGGCGAAAAGCTGCTGAAAACCGAACAGCTCGAGATCGCCGGCCGCGTGTTCCGCAAAGAAGGGCTGGGCAAGGACGTTACCGACAAGTTCCTGGCCGGCCTGCCCGGCGTGCAGAAAGAAGGCTGCGACGGCCTGATCACCTCGGCCCGCTGGGTGTTGCACCGCATGCCGCGCCACACGCGCACGGTGTGCATGGAATTCTTCGGCCAGGCGCGCGATGCCATTCCGTCGATCGTCGAGGTCAAGGGCTACCTGGACGGCGAGGGCCGGGCGCGCGGCGCCATCCTGGCCGGGCTCGAGCACCTGGACGAGCGCTACCTGCGCGCGGTGGGCTACGCCACCAAGAGCAAGCGCGGCACGCTGCCCAAGATGGTGCTGATCGGCGACATCGTCGGCGACGACGAAGACGCCGTGGCGGCCGCCGCCAGCGAGGTGGTGCGGCTGGCCAACACGCGGCACGGCGAGGGCTTCGTGGCCGTCAGCGCCGAAGCGCGCAAGAAATTCTGGCTCGACCGCTCGCGCACCGCGGCCATCGCCCGGCACACCAACGCCTTCAAGATCAACGAAGACGTGGTGATTCCGCTGTCGCGCATGGGCGAATACACCGACCACATCGAGCGCATCAACATCGAGCTGTCCACCCGCAACAAGCTCAAGCTGCTCGACGCGCTGGACGCGTACCTGGCGGGGCCGCTGCCGGTGGGCAAGGCCGAAGACGCCGAAGACGAGATCACGCGCGCCGAGGCGCTGGTCGAACGCACCCGCCAGGCCGTCGACGTGCTGGCCCTGGTGCGCAAGCGCTGGCAGTGGCTGCTCGACAACCTGGACCTGCCGGTGCGGCAGGCGCTGCCCGACCTGCCCGGCCTGGGCATGACGCCGCTGCAGGGCACGCTGTCGGACCGCGTGGCCGCCCAGCCGCAGGCCACCCTGTTCAACGTGCTGCAGGACCGCACCGTGCGCGTGTCCTGGAAGACCGAGGTGCTGGCGTCCATGCAGGGCATCTTCTCGGGCGCCACGGGCAAGCACGTTCTCGAAGAGTTCAAGGCCATCCACGCGCGCGTGCTGAAAAGCCGCGTGTTCGTGGCGCTGCACATGCATGCCGGCGACGGCAACGTGCACACCAACATCCCGGTCAACTCCGACGACTACGAAATGCTGACCGAGGCGCACCAGGCGGTGGCCCGCATCATGCAGATCGCGCGCGACCTCGACGGGGTGATCTCGGGCGAGCACGGCATCGGCCTGACCAAGTACGAGTTCCTGACCGATGCCGAGCTGGCGCCTTTCCAGGAATACAAGCGGCGCGTCGATCCGCGCGGGCACTTCAACGCCGGCAAGCTGATGCCCGGCGCCGACCTGCGCCACGCCTGGACGCCCAGCTTCAACCTGATGGGCCATGAGTCGCTGATCATGCAGCAAAGCGACATCGGCGCCATTTCCGAGTCCATCAAAGACTGCCTGCGCTGCGGCAAGTGCAAGCCGGTGTGCGCCACGCACGTGCCGCGCGCCAATCTGCTGTATTCGCCGCGCAACAAGATCCTGGCCACTTCGCTGCTGGTCGAGGCCTTTCTGTACGAAGAGCAGACCCGCCGCGGCGTCAGCCTGAAGCACTGGGAAGAATTCGAAGACGTCGCCGATCACTGCACGGTATGCCACAAGTGCTACAACCCGTGCCCGGTGGACATCGATTTCGGCGATGTGTCGATGAACATGCGCGCGCTGCTGCGCCGCATGGGGCGCAAGTCGTTCAACCCCGGCACGTCGGCGGCCATGTTCTTCCTGAACGCCAAAGACCCGGCCACCATCAACGCCACCCGCAAGGCCATGGTGGGGGTGGGCTACAAGGCGCAGCGCCTGGCCAACGACGTGCTGTCCCGGTTCGCGCGCAAGCAGACCGCGCACCCGCCGGCCACGGTGGGCAAGCCGCCGCTGCGCGAGCAGGTGGTGCACTTCGTCAACAAGAAAATGCCCGGCGGCCTGCCCAAGCAAAGCGCCCGCAAGCTGCTGGACATCGAAGACGCCGACTACGTACCCATCATCCGCGACCCGAAGGCCACCACGGCCGACACCGAGGCGGTGTTCTATTTTCCGGGCTGCGGGTCGGAAAGGCTGTTCTCGCAAGTGGGCCTGGCCACCCAGGCCATGCTGTGGCACGCGGGCGTGCAGACGGTGCTGCCGCCGGGCTACCTGTGCTGCGGCTACCCGCAGCGCGGCAACGGCATGAACGACAAGGCCGAGCAGATCATCACCGACAACCGCGTGCTGTTCCACCGGGTGGCCAATACCCTGAACTACCTGGACATCAAGACGGTGGTGGTCAGCTGCGGCACCTGCTACGACCAGCTGGCCGGCTACGAGTTCGACAAGATCTTCCCCGGCTGCCGCCTGATCGACATCCACGAGTACCTGCTCGAAAAAGGCATCAAACTGGAGGGGGCCAAGGGCGTGCGCTACATGTACCACGACCCCTGCCACACGCCCATGAAGCTGCAGGATCCGATGAAGACCGTGCGTTCGCTGGTGGGCGACGGCGCCATCAAGACCGACCGCTGCTGCGGCGAGTCGGGCACGCTGGCCGTCAGCCGCCCCGACGTGTCCACGCAGGTGCGTTTCCGCAAGCAGGAAGAACTGCAGAAAAACCAGGCCGCCTTGCGGCAGGACGGCTACGCGGGCGACGTCAAGGTGCTGACCTCGTGCCCGTCATGCCTGCAGGGCCTGACGCGCTACGAGGGCGACACCGCCATGGAAGCCGACTACATCGTGGTGGAAATGGCGCGCCACATCCTGGGCGAGCAGTGGATGGAAGAGTACGTGCGGCGCGCCAACTCGGGCGGGATCGAGCGGGTGCTGGTGTAGCTTCCTGGTGTCAGGCTCCGCAGGTGCCTGATACCGCTGTGTGCCGGGGCCGTCTCAGGTTTGCGGTGTCTGACACCCTTCGGGAGTCAGACACCTGCGGGCACACACCTGCCGGATACCGCCGGCCGCTTCAATCCTGCGGCGCCGCCCGCACTTCGATGCCCGCCGCGCGCAGCGCGTCGCCCAGCGCGCGGGCGAATGCCACGGCGTTGGGCTGGTCGCCGTGCACGCACAAGGTGTCGGCCTGCACCGGCACGTCGCGCCCGCTTACCGAACGCACCACGCCTTCGCGCACCATGCGCAGCACCTGCGCCACCGAGGTCTCGACGTCTTCGATCATGGCGCCGGGCTGGCTGCGCGGGGTCAGCGAGCCGTCGTCCTGGTAAGAGCGGTCGGCGAATACTTCGTGGGCGGCGCGCAGGCCGAGGTCCTGCGCGGCTTTGACCAGCTGGCTGCCCGCCAGGCCGTACAGCACCAGGCCGGCATCGACGTCGCGCACGGCGCGGCAGATGGCCTGCGCCAGCGCGGCGTCTTTGGCGGCCATGTTGTACAGGGCGCCGTGGGCCTTCACGTGGTGCAGGCGCGCGCCTTGCGTGGCGGCCACCGCCGCCAGCGCGCCCACTTGCACCACCACCATGTCGTAGGCTTCTTGCGGCGTGATCTGCATTATGCGCCGGCCGAAGCCGACCAGGTCGGGCAGGCCGGGGTGGGCGCCCACCGCGACCTGCTTTGCGACGGCCGCCGCCACCGTCTTGCGCATGGTGGAGGGGTCGCCGCCGTGGAAGCCACAGGCGATGTTGGCCGAACTGACGAGCTGCAGCACGGCTTCGTCATTGCCCATGTGCCAGGCGCCATAGCTTTCGCCCATGTCGCAATTCAGGTCGATGGCGGAACTCATGCGGGTGTCCTCAAGTGAAGAGCAGGGCGCGCAGCGGGGCCAGCGCGTCCTGCAATTGGGCGAACGCGTCTTCGCGTTCGCCATCGAGCTGCTGCGCCTCGTCCAGTTCGATGCGGGCGAACCGCAGCGCCTGGCCTGGCCCGCGCTGGGCCAGGGCCGGCAGGTCGGCCGAGATGACCTGGGCCAGCTTGGGGTAGCCGCCGGTGGTCTGGCGGTCGGCCATCAGCACGATGGCCTGGCCGCCCGCGGGCACCTGCATGGTGCCATAGCTGGCCGCTTCGGACAGGATCTGGCGCGGGGCCGTCATCGACAAGGGCGGGCCGTCCAGCCGGTAGCCCATGCGGTCGGACTGGGCGCTGATGCGGAATTCGGCATGCAGCAAGTGGCCGTGCGAGTCGGCGTCGAACTCGTCCCAGTGTATGCCCGGCAGCACGCGCAGGTGGCGGCGCGGGTGCGCGGCCAGCGTGGCCGGCAGATAGATGCGCTGCTGCCACAGAGCCTGGGCCAGGCGCTCCAGCGCGGCCGGCTGGCCGGGCAGCGCGGCCGCGAGGCCGATCGAATCGCCGCGGGCCAGCGCGCGGCCCGCGTGGCCGCCGAAGCCGCCGCGCAGGTAGGTGCTGGTGCTGCCCATGACCGGCGCGAGCGCGTAGCCGCCGTGCACGGCCAGGTAGGCGCGGATGCCGCCGTCGGGCCGCGCCGCGCCGAATGCCAGCACGTCGCCGGCGCGCGCCACCAGCGGCCGGTGGCAGGGCGCCGCGGCGCCGTTCAGGGTAGCCTGCAGGTCGGCCCCGCCTATGGCGAAACAGGCGGGCGCCTCGAACCGCAGGGTTGGGCCGGCCAGAGTGATTTCCAGGGTGGCGTGGTCGGCTTCGTTGCCGGCCAGCAGGTTGGCCAGGCGGTGGGCGCGGGCATCCATGGCGCCGCACACGGGGACCCCCAGGTGCTGGCTGCCGGTGCGGCCGGTGTCCTGGAAGCTGGACAGCAGTCCGGGCCTGAGTACGGTGATGCTCATTGCGCGGCCACGCGCAGGCGCTTGAACTCGGCCGCAGCAATGGGCACGAAGCGCACCCTGTCGCCGGGTTGCAGCAGCGCGGCCGGATCGCGCGCGGGGTCGAACAGCGCCACCGGCGTGGCGCCGATGATGTTCCAGCCGCCCGGCAGCTGGCTGGGGTACAGCACGCTCTGGCGGTTGGCCACGGCCACCGAGCCGGCCGGCACGGCCGTGCGCGGCGAGGCCCGCCGCGGAATGTCCAGCCGCGCGTCGTGCACGCCCAGGTAGGGCGCGCCGGGGGCGAAGCCCAGCATGAACACCAGGTTGTCGGAGCCGGCATGCAGGCCGACGACCTCGTCGGCGGAAATACCCGCGTGGCGCGCCACGTCGTCCAGGTCGGGGCCGTATTCGCCGCCATAACAGACCGGTATGTCGATCCGGCGGCCCGCCTGCGCGTCAGCCGTGACGCCCTGGGCCAGTATGCGCTCGACCTGCCCGGCCAGTTGCGGATAGCGGGGCCCCTGGCTGCCGGCCGGCCGGTAGTGCACGGCTACGGCGACGAACGAGGGCACCACGTCGATGACTCCGGGCAGCCCGGCCTGGCGCAGCATGCGCGCCGCGGCCAGGCACAGGCGGCCGGTGTCGATATCGATGCTGTCGCCGAAATAAACCAGCAGGCAGCGGTCGCCCTGCGGCTGGATG
This sequence comes from Bordetella petrii, assembly GCF_017356245.1. Classification (NCBI taxonomy): domain Bacteria; kingdom Pseudomonadati; phylum Pseudomonadota; class Betaproteobacteria; order Burkholderiales; family Alcaligenaceae; genus Bordetella; species Bordetella petrii. The sequence goes on along the minus strand of NZ_JAFMZZ010000004.1, from coordinate 1,090,497 downwards.
CGCCAGGCAGGGGGAATGGAAGCGGGCGGGGGAGTGTTCAACGGCGCAACCGCCTCCGGACGGATTTACTTGGCAAACAGCGAATCCAGGTTCTTGAACGACTTGAATTCCAGCGCATTGCCCGACGGATCCAGGAAGAACATGGTGGCCTGCTCGCCCACTTCGCCCTTGAAGCGGACGTAGGGCTCGATGACGAACTTGGTGCCTGCCTTGGTCAGCTTGCTGGCCAGCGCTTCCCAGTCGCCCATGGGCAGCACGGCGCCGAAGTGGCGCACCGGCACGTCGTGCGAGTCGACCGAGCTGGTGGACTTGTGGCCGCATTCGTCGGGCGACAGGTGGGCCACGATCTGGTGGCCGTAGAAATTGAAATCGACCCATTCGGCCGAGCTGCGGCCTTCGGGACAGCCCAGCAGTTCACCGTAGAACGCGCGGGCTTCGGCCAGGTCGCGAACGGGGAAGGCCAGGTGGAATGGGGGCAGGGTGGCGGTTGCGGTCATGCAGGGCTCCGGATTCGGCAAGATTAAAACAAAAAGGACAAACCCGGGCTGCCGGGCGGCCAACGGCGGCCGGCAAGCGCGGGAACGGCATGGCTATCAGTTTAGCGATTGTTTTTTTGATCGAAAAACGATATTTTTTTGACCTGAGCAGAAAGAAAATCGATTGTGATCCGCGAATTCAAGACCTTCATCGCCGTGGCGCGCGACGGCACCTTTACCGGCGCGGGCCGCCAGCTGGGGCTGACGCAGTCGGCCGTCAGCGCGCAGATGCGCCGCCTGGAAGACTACCTGGGGGTGGCGCTGTTCGAACGCACCGCCAAGTCGGCGGCGCTGAGCGCGGCCGGCCGCGAGATGCTGCCGCAGGCCGAAGAGCTGGTGGCGCTGGCCGAGCGCATGGCCAGTTCGGCCGGCGCCGGCCATGTCAGCGGGCAGTTGCGCGTAGGGGCCATCGCGTCGGTGCAGCAGAGCCTGCTGGTCGACGCCCTGGCGCAGTTCCGCGACACGTTTCCCGACGTGCGGGTGCGCGTGGTGCCCGGGGTGTCGCTGTCGCTGCTGGGCCAGGTGGACGCGGGCGAAATCGACATGGCGGTGCTGATCCGCCCGCCTTTCGCGCTGCCGCCCGAACTGGCCTGGCGGCCGTTGCTGCGCGAACCGGTCCTGCTGGCCGCGCCCGCCGGGCTGCCCGCGCAGCCCTGGCGCGAACTGCTGGCGGGCCAGCCCTTCATTCGCTACGACCGCTCGTCTTTCGGCGGGCGCTTGGTGGACATGTTCCTGAAGAAGCACCGCATTGCCGTGCGCGAGGCCGTGGAGCTGGACGAAATGGAAGCCATCGCCAACCTGGTCAGGCGCGGCCTGGGCGTGGCGCTGTTGCCGCGCACCCGGCAGTTCGATGCCACGGGCCTGCGCCTGTACGACCTGGGCGAAGCCGGCTTCAGCCGCGACATCGGCCTGGTGGCGCGCCTGCCGCACGATCCCGCCTCGCTGGCGGGGCACCTGGCCGAATGCCTGCTGCAGGCCGCGCAGGGGCGCGGGGCTGAAGGCGCCTGAGCTCGCCGCGCGGACCCGGTGTCAGGCTCCGCAGGTGCCTGACACCGTTGTGTGCCGAGGCTGTCTCAATGGCCCGGTGTCTGACACCCCCTGACGGGAGTCAGACACCGGGTCGGCAGGTCTCGACGCCTGGCATCGTTCCGCTACGCCAGGTCGCAGCGCACGGTGATGGGGTGGCTGCGCAGCGCCGCCATGACGGTGTCGCTGACCTGGCCGTCCACATCGGTGATCACATAGCCGATTTGGCCGCGGGTCTGCAGGCTCTGGCTGACGATGTTCAGGCCCTGTTCGGCCAGCAGGCTGTCCAGCGCGCCCAGCGCCCCGGGGGCGTTGCGGTGCATGTGCAGGATGCGGGCCGCGCCCACCCGTTCCAGGTAGGGCAGCTCGGGGAAGTTGACGGCGCTTTTGGTGGTGCCGGCCTGCAGGAAGCGCACCAGTTTCTCGGCCACTTCGCGGCCGATGTTTTCTTGTGATTCCTGCGTGCTGCCGCCGATGTGCGGCGTGAGCAGCACGTTGGGCATGCCGATCAGCGGGCTGGCCAGCGGTTCATCGACGCTCTTGGGTTCGGTGGGAAACACGTCCAGCGCCGCGCCCGCCAGGTGGCCCGAGGCCAGCGCCGCATGCAGCGCTTCGATGTCGACTACGGTGCCGCGCGAGGCGTTGATCAGGATGGCGCCGCGCCGCATGCGGGCCAGGGCATCGGCGTTGATGATGTTCTCGGTGCTCTTGCCGCCGGGCACGTGCAGCGTAACCACGTCGGCCTGTTCCAGCAGCTCGTTCAGCGAGCCGGCCGCGCGGGCGTTGCCCAGCGGCAGCTTGGCTTCCACATCGAAGAACACCACGCGCATGCCGATGCTTTCGGCCAGCGTGCTGATCTGCGAGCCGATGTTGCCGTAGCCGATGATGCCCAGGGTCTTGCCGCGCGTCTCGAAAGCGCCGGCGGCCGACTTGTCCCAGTGGCCCAGGTGCACGCGGGCGTTCTTTTCGGGAATGCGGCGCAGCAGCAGGATGGCTTCGCCCAGCACCAGCTCGGCGACCGAGCGTGTGTTGGAAAACGGCGCGTTGAACACCGGCACGCCGCGCTGCATGGCGTTGTTCAGGTCGACCTGATTGGTGCCGATGCAAAAGCAGCCCACCACGCGCAGGTCGGGCGCCGCGGCCAGCGCGTCGGCGTCGAGGTGCGTGCGCGAGCGGATGCCCGCCAGCTGCGCGCCGCGCAGGGCTTCATGCAGTTCGGCCGGCGGCAGGGCCCCGGCATACGTGGCGATATCGGTGTACCCGGCGGCGGTGAAAACTTCGCGCGCGCTGGGGTGGATGTTCTCGAACAGGACAATCTGGGCCATGGGTGCGACAGCAGGGAAAGTGAATGGGAATCTTTCCCTTATTGTGGCGCAGTTTGCCGCCAGGGCGGGCAGAGGCCATTTGGCCGGTGTGGCGATCAGGCGGCCACTACCCGTTCGGCCGGAAAGTGCAGGGCGAAGATGCTGCCCTTGCCGACTTCGCTGGTGATCAGCAGTTCGGCGTCGTGGCGGATGGCGATGTGCTTGGTGATGGCCAACCCCAGGCCGGTGCCGCCGGCGGCGCGCGAACGGCCCCGGTCGACCCGGTAGAAGCGCTCGGTCAGCCGCGGGATATGCAGCGCCGCGATGCCGATGCCGGTGTCCTGCACGCTGAAGCGCGCGCCGCCGTCGGCCTCGCCGTGCCAGTGCACCGTGATCTTGCCGCCGTCGGGCGTGTAGCGCACGGCGTTGGTCAGCAGGTTCGAGATGGCCGAGGCCAGCTCGGTTTCGGCGCCCAGCACATCCAGCGATTCGTCGATATGCCAGGTAAAACTGTGGCGCCCCGCCGACAAGGCCTCGATCTGCTGGCGCGTGGTCTGCAACAGGCTGGGCAGGTTGACCGCGCGCGGGTCCGTGCCGGGCGACGATTCCAGCGTGGACAGCGTCAGCAGGTCTTCCACGATGGCCTGCATGCGCTGGGCCTGTTCGTGCATCATGCCCATGTACTGGTCGCGCTGTTCGGTGCCCAGCGCTTCGGCCGGCATGTCGCGCAGTGTTTCCAGAAAGCCGGCCAGCACGGTCAGGGGCGTGCGCAGTTCGTGCGAAACGTTGGCGACGAAGTCGCGCCGCGTGGTTTCGAGCTTCTCGATCTGCGTGACGTCGCGCGAGATCAGCAGCCGCCGGTTGCTGGCATAGGCCGCCAGGTGCATCATCATGACGCGTTCCTGGCCGCCGTGCGCCAGCCGCACCAGAATGGGCTCGGGCCAGTCGTCGCGATGCGCGTAGGCCACGAATTCGGGCGCGCGCAGCAGGTTCAGCAGATTGTGCCCGCGGTCTGCGGGCAGGCTCAGGCCCAGGTGGTGGCGCGCCACGCGGTTGCACCATTCGATCTGGAAATCCTCATTCAGCGTCACCACGCCGTCGGGCAGGGCTTGCGCGGCCGCCAGCATGCCCTGCATGGTGCCGCGGGTTTCGGCCAGTTCGCGCGAGCGGGCCCGCGTGTAGCGGTACAGCGGCGCCAGGATGTCGTCCCAGGGGCCCACCGAGGCCGGCGGCGAGGTCTCGGGGTGGTGCGCCCAGTGCGACACCGCGCGCAGCCGCCAGCTGCGCCAGAACAGCATGGCCAGCAAGGCCACGCAGAACACCACCCAGCCGGCCGGGTCGCCGGCCAGCCATTGAATGAACAACGCCACGATCGCCCACAGGGCGACCAGGAACAAAGTGCGCAGCCAGATCATCGTGGCGATGTTTTACCGTGCCGGGACCTGTGCAGTAAACCGGTAGCCGCTGCCGCGCACGGTTTCGACGTGCGCGTCGTGGCCCGAGGGCTCCAGCGCCTTGCGCAGGCGGCGGATGTGCACGTCGACGGTGCGTTCTTCCACGAAGACGTGGTCGCCCCACACCTGGTCCAGCAATTGCGAGCGCGAGAAAACCCGCTCGGGGTGGGTCATGAAGAAATGCAGCAGGCGGAACTCGGTCGGGCCGATCGACAGCGACTGCTCGTTGCCCGACAGTCGGTGCGTGACCGGATCGAGCTTCAGCCCGCTGACATCGATGATGTCGTCGGTGAGCTGGGGCGCCCGGCGCCGCAGCACCGCCTTGATGCGCGCCATCAGTTCCTTGGGCGAGAACGGCTTGGTGATGTAATCGTCGGCGCCGGCTTCCAGGCCGTCGACCTTGTCCTGCTCGGCGCCCTTGGCGGTCAGCATGATGACCGGCACGGCGCGGGTGCGCTCGTCGTCGCGCAGTTTGCGCGCCAGGGTCAGGCCCGAGGTGCCGGGCAGCATCCAGTCGAGCAGGATCAGGTCGGGCAGTTCCGCGCGGATCAGGGTCTGGGCCTGTTCAGCGTCGAAAGCGCGCAGGACTTTATGGCCGGCGAACGAAAGGTTGACGGCGATGAGTTCCTGGATGGCGGGTTCGTCTTCGACAACAAGAATGGTGCTGGACATGGCGGTGGAGGCTGGCAGTGGGCGCCATGGGCGGCGCGAACATTGCGATAGTATGGCCGGAATATTTCAGGTATGTGACCGCTGGCCAGGTCGCTGCCCGGGTGTGGGGCTCCCGCGGCCCCCGATCGGCTACCATTGCCCCATACACCGGGGTTTCCATCATGCAACAACATTCCACGCCTTCTTCCGATCCGGACGCCAGCACCACGCACTTCGGGTTTCAATCTGTCCCCGAAAACGAGAAAGCCCGCAAGGTAGCCGAGGTTTTCCACTCGGTGGCGTCCCGCTACGATGTCATGAACGACTTGATGTCGGGCGGGCTGCACCGTGCCTGGAAGGCATTCACCATCGGCCGCGCCGCCATCCGGCCGGGCATGAAAGTGCTGGACATCGCCGGCGGCACGGGCGACCTGGCCAAGGCGTTCGCGCGCCGGGCCGGCGCCTCGGGCGAAGTATGGCTTACCGACATCAACGATTCCATGCTGCGCGTGGGGCGCGACCGCCTGACCGACGCCGGGCTGCTGCTGCCCACCGCCGTGTGCGACGCTGAACGCCTGCCGTTTCCGAATGGGTATTTCGACCGGGTCAGCGTGGCATTCGGCCTGCGCAACATGACCCACAAAGACCGGGCCCTGGCCGAGATGACCCGCGTGCTCAAGCCGGGCGGCAAGCTGCTGGTGCTGGAATTTTCGCGGGTGGCCAAGCCGCTGGCGCCGGTATACGACTGGTACTCCTTCAATATATTGCCCTGGCTGGGCAAGAAAGTGGCCGGCGACGAAGCCAGCTACCGCTACCTGGCGGAATCCATCCGCATGCACCCCGACCAGGACACCCTGGCTGACATGATGCGCACCGCCGGCCTGGAACGGGTGCAGTATTTCAACCTGACCGCCGGCGTCGTCGCCCTGCACGAGGGCGTGCGGCTGGGCTGAACGCCCGGCCGCGGGAACTTGTCGCCCGCCGGCTTGTCCGTTATTCTTCAGGTATTCAGTTTTCTGTAAGAAACCTGGCCAGAAAAAATGCCGGCCGCGCCGCGGCCCGGCGGCGTCCCCCTGATTAGGGGCGCCATTGCGCTCAAGGAGTCACGCAATATGTCCCGTCCCGGATTCACCCGGCTGCTCGCCGCTGCGCTGATCGCTGTCGCCGGAACCGCCATGCTGGCGGTGTCGTTCGACGCCGAGGCCCGCCGCATGGGCGGCGGCAGCAGCTTCGGCCGCCAGTCCACCAACATTACCCAGCAGCGCCAGGCCACGACGCCGTCCACCAGCACGACCACCACCACCAACCGGTCCACGGCGCCGGCCACGGGTACCGCCGCCGGCACCGCCGCCGCGGGCACGGCCGCCAAGAGCGGCATGTCGCGCTGGCTGGGCCCCATCGCCGGCATCGCCGCCGGCCTGGGCATTGCCGCGCTGCTGTCGCACCTGGGCCTGTCGGGCGCCTTCGCCGAATTCCTGTCCAGCATGCTGCTGATCGGGCTGGTGGTGTTCGCGGTGCTGTTCATCGTGCGCCGCCTGCGCGGCGCCGGCCCGCGCCATGCCACCCAGGGCGCCTACGGCGCCGGCTCGGCGCGCCAGGACGACGCTGGCCAGAGCCCGCAGCAGCCCCTGTGGCGCCAGTCGCTGGGCGCCTCGGCCGGCACGGCGCCGGCCGCCGCGCCGGCGGCGGCGGCAGCCCCCGCCGCCTCGCTGCCCGCCCAGGGCGACGACGACAACTGGTATATCCCTGGCGATTTCGATTCCACCGAGTTCCTGAAAAAGGCCAAAGAGCAGTTCGTGCAAATCCAGGCCATCTGGGACAGCGGCGATACCGACCGCCTGCGCGAATTCCTTACCGACGACCTCATCGCCGAACTGAAGCAGCAACTGGCCGAGCGCGGCGCCGCGCCCAACCAGACCGAAGTGGTGCTGCTCAACGCAGAAATGCTGGGCATCGAAACGGTGTCCGATGGCCACCTGGCCAGCGTCCGCTTCTCCGGCATGCTGCGCGAGGCCCCCGGCACCGAGGCCTTCCGCTTCGAAGAAGTCTGGAACCTGTACAAGCCCCAGCAAGGCGGCTGGCTGCTGGCCGGCATCCAGCAGATTCCCATCGAATACGCAAGCTGACGGCCGCCGGGCGCCATCCGCGCGCCCGGCCGTGCATGGCCTGCCGCCCCGCGCGCGGGGCAGGCGCGCGCCCGACCCGGTAAACTCCGGGTTTGTCCGTTTAATCGGCCGGGCCCGCGGCAGGCAGGCCCGCCCCGCATCGATGCTGCCCTTCTCTGTATTGCCCACTCCTCCGCGTCTGGCGGTTCGCGCGCTGAATGCCTTGCTGGCGCGCGAAGCCTGGGCGCGTGAACGCCTGGCGCGCCATGCCGGCAAGACTGTGCGTTTTGCGGTGGGCGGCTTCACGGCCGGCCTGGCCGTCAACAGCGAAGGCTACGCCGACCTGGCCGACACGGCCGTGGTGCCCGACGTCACCCTTACCGTCGATCCGGCCAAGTTCAATCCGCTGCGCCTTTTGCCCGGCCAGGACAGGCCCGACGTGGCCGAGGCCACCCATATCGAAGGCGACGCCGCGCTGGCGCGCGTGGTGGCCGATCTGGCCGCCAGCCTGCGCTGGGACCCCGAAGACGACCTGGCTCGCGTGGTGGGCGATATCCCGGCGGCGCGCCTGACGGCGGGCGCGCGCGCGGCCGGCGAGGGCATGCGCGCCGCGGCGGCCAGCCTGGGGCGCAACGTGTCCGAGTACCTGGCCGAAGAGCGTGGCGTGCTGGCCGGCGCGCCGCTGCTGGCCCAGTGGCGGCAAGACCTGGCCGAACTCGGCGCCCGCGGCGACGCCGTGGCGCGCCGGGCGGCCGACCTGGACGCGCGGCTGGCCCGCCTGGCCCGGCAGCGAGGCGCCTGAAGCCATGCCCAGTTTCCTGCGCGTGCTACGCATTTTGTATGTGGCGTTCCGGTTCGGCCTGGACGACCTGGTGCTGTCCAGCCTTGACCACCCGCTGGCCAACGGCCTGCGCTGGCTGATCCGGCTTGGCATGCGGCCGCGCGCCCCGCGCGGGCTGCGGCTGCGGCGGGCGCTCGAATCGCTGGGCCCGATTTTCGTGAAGTTCGGCCAGGTGCTGTCGACCCGGCGCGATCTCATCCCGGCCGACATCGCCGACGAACTGGCGCTGCTGCAAGACCGCGTGCCGCCGTTCCCGTCGGCGCAGGCGGCCGCCAGCATCGAGGCCGCGCTGGGCGCGCCGCCCGCCCAGCTGTTTGCCCAGTTCGACGTCGACCCGGTGGCTTCGGCATCGATCGCCCAGGTGCACTTCGCCGTGCTGCACGACGGGCGCGAAGTGGCCGTGAAGGTGCTGCGCCCCGGCATGCGCCAGGCGATCGAACGCGACCTGTCGCTGCTGCGCATCGTGGCGCGCATCGTCGAGCGCACCGGCCCCGACGGCCGCCGTCTGAAGCCGCGCGAAGTGGTGGCTGAGTTCGACAACTACCTGCACGACGAGCTCGACCTGGTGCGCGAGGCGTCCAACTGCAGCCAGCTGCGGCGCAATTTCGATGCCGCATCCGGGCGCGGCGACCTGCTGATCGTGCCCGAGGTCATCTGGGAATACACCGCTTCCACGGTGTTCACCATGCAGCGCATGTACGGCATTCCGGTGGGCCAGATCGACCGCCTGCGCGCCGCGGGCATCGACATTCCCACGCTGGCGCGCAGTGGCGTCGACATTTTCTTCACCCAGGTGTTCTCCGACGGTTTTTTCCACGCCGACATGCACCCGGGCAACATTTATGTGTCCGACCGGCCCGAGACCCTGGGGCGCTATATCGCGCTGGACTTCGGCATCGTCGGTTCGCTGTCCGAATTCGACAAGAACTACCTGGCGCAGAATTTCCTGGCCTTTTTCCACCGCGACTACCGGCGCGTGGCGCAGCTGCACATCGAGTCGGGCTGGGTGCCGCCGGACACGCGCGAAGAAGAGCTCGAAGGCGCCGTGCGCGCGGTGTGCGAACCGTATTTCGACCGTCCGCTGGCCGAGATCTCGCTGGGGCAGGTGCTGCTGCGGCTGTTCCAGACCTCGCGCCGCTTCAATGTCGAGATCCAGCCGCAACTGGTGCTGCTGCAGAAAACCCTGCTCAACGTCGAAGGCCTGGGGCGCCAGCTGGATCCCAACCTCGATCTCTGGAAGACCGCCAAGCCCTATCTGGAAAACTGGATGCGCCAGCGCATGGGCCTGGACGGCCTGCGCAAATCGCTGGCCAAAGAAGCCACGCAATGGTCGCAGATGCTGCCGGCCTTGCCGCGGCTGATGCACGAGCAGCTCAGCCGGCCCGACGTGGCGCCGCAGCTGCTGCTCGAAATGACCCGCCTGCGCCAGGCGCAGGAACAGGGCAACCGCCTGCTGGCCGCCTTGGCGGCCGTGCTGGCCTTGGCAGTGGGGGTGGCCCTGTGGGCCCTGACCCGCTGACCTGTCGCACCGCCGTGTCATGAATTCGTCACCAGACTGTCATGACAGTTTCGTACGGCGAGGCGATAAATAACCCTGCGCGATAGCGTGCAGGGCCCGGGCCGTGACAGCACGGCGTTTGTTTGAAGTCATAAGGCCCCACGCGGGACCAACAAGGGTACACCATGCTTTATCCTGAACTCTTCAAGACCATGGAAGCCGTACGCTGGAACATGGCAAGCGACATCCCCTGGGATGACTTCGACCGCAGCAAGCTGTCGGACGAGCAGGCATACACCATCAAGATGAATGCCATCACCGAATGGGCGGCGCTGCCGGCCACCGAAATGTTCCTGCGCGACAATCGCGGCGACAGCGATTTCTGCGCATTCATGTCGGTATGGTTCTTCGAAGAGCAGAAGCATTCGCTGGTGCTGATCGAATACCTGCGCCGCTTCTGCCCCGAACTGGTGCCCACCGAGGAAGAGCTGCACAAGGTGCGCTTCGAATTCGACCCGGCGCCCGAGCTCGAGACGCTGATGCTGCACTTCTGCGGCGAGGTGCGCCTGAACCACTGGTACCGCCGCGCGGCCGACTGGCATACCGAGCCGGTCATCAAGGCCATCTACCAGACCATCTCGCGCGACGAGGCCCGCCATGCCGGCGCCTACTTGCAGTACATGCGCCGCGCCCTGCACGACCGCGGCCAGCGCACCAGCGAGCAGGCCCGGCTGTCGTTCTCGAAAATCGGCGTGCTGATGGCCTCGGCCAGCCGCACGGCCCAGGCTATGCACCCCACCAACCTGCATGTGAACAAGGCGCTGTTCCCCAACGACACGGTGCAGTCGCGCCTGCCCGAGCCGGGCTGGCTGGAGCACTGGCTGGATACGCAGATCCGCTTCGACGGCGCCTGGGAACAGAAAGTGGCCAGCCGCATCCTGCACATCCTGTCGTCCCTGATGGGCCGCAGCTTCGAGTCGGTGAAAGACCTGAACCGCTACCGCAAGGAAATCGCCGGCCTGGCCGCGGCGGGCGCGCAGCCCGAGCTGATCGTTCCGGCCGGCGCCTGAGGCGCCGCCGGCGGGCGTGGGCGGCGGTATGGCGGCGTACAATCGCCGCATGCCTGCCGCCCGTTTCGAATCCAAGATCCTGTCCCGCCAAGCCTGCGCCGCGGCCATTGCCCAGGGCACGCTGCCCCGCCCGCTGGTGTTCACCAACGGCGTCTTCGACATCCTGCACCGCGGGCATGCCACCTATCTGGACCAGGCCGCGCAGCTGGGCGCCACGCTGGTGGTGGCCATCAACACCGACGACTCGGTGCGCCGGCTGGGCAAGGGCGCCGACCGCCCCCTGAACCGCCAGGAAGACCGCGCCGCGCTATTGGCGGCCCTGGGCTGCGTCAGCGCGGTGACCTGGTTCCATGAAGACACGCCGGTCGAGATCATCGGCGAACTGCGCCCCGACCTGATCGTCAAGGGCGGCGACTACGACATGGAAACCCTGCCGGAAACCGCGCTGGTCAAGACCTGGGGCGGGCGCGCGCTGGCGATTCCGTTTGAGTTCGAGCGGTCGACGACTTCGCTGGTGAAGAAAATCCGCGGCTAGGCGGTGTGTCTGCCCTTCAGGGTGCGGGCAGGCGCAGCAGCCGGTTGACGGCATCCAGGTCGGCTTCGGACAGGATGCCGCCCGCGGCCTTGAGCCGCAACCCGTTGAGCAGGGTGTTGTAGCGCGCCTGGGCCAGGTCGCGCTGGGTGGCATACAGCTGCTGCTGGGCGTTGAGCACGTCCAGGTTGATCCGCACGCCGATTTCATAGCCCGTCTGGTTGGCCTGCACGGCCGCGCGGCTGGACTTTTCGCCGGCTTCGAGCGCGGCGATGCGCGCCAGGCCGGACACCACGCCGGTGTAGTGTTGGCGGGCCGACTGGATGGCCTGGCGGCGCGCGGCCTCGTACTCTTTGCGCGCCTTTTGTTCCAGTTGGACTTTTTCTGTTACCTGAGAGGACACGCCGCCGCCGGAATAAATGGGCACCGACAGCACCAGGCCGATGGAGTTGTCGACGGCGCGGCCGCCGGCGGCGTCGCGATGCGAGCTGTCGGCGCTGCCGCTGGTGGCCCGTAGGCTCAGGGTGGGGTAGTGGCCGCTGCGCGCCACCTGGATATCGCGCTGGGCGATCTGCGTGTGCAGCTGGGCGCGCGCCACTTCCAGGCTGGCGGCCTCGGCCTGGGTGGACCAGTCGGCCAGGCGCGCCGGCTGCGGCGGCGGCAGCGGCACGCTGCGCGGCAGTTCGGCCAGCGCGCCGGGCGGCTGGCCGATGATCTTGCCGAGTTCGTCGCGCAGCACGTCCAGGGCGTGCTGCTGCAGCAGTTCTTGCGCCACCACCAGGTCGTAGCGCGCCTGGGCTTCGTAGGTGTCGGTAATGGTGGAATTGCCCAGCTCGAAATTGCGCCTGGCCGACTCCAGCTGGGCGGCCACCGCGGCTTTCTCGCCTTCGGTGGCGGCCAGGGTGTCTTGCGCGGCCAGCACGTTGAAATAGGCGTCGGCCACGCGCAGCAGCAGGTCCTGGTAGGCCTGCTGCAGCTGCAGTTCGGCGTCGGCCACGCCCAGCTTGGCCTGTTCGTAGCGCTGCCAGCGCGACCAGTCGTACAGGGGCTGGGTCAGGACCAGGTCCCAGGCGCCGCGGGTGCCGTCGCGGCTGCGCGACGACACGCTGCGCGTGGCGCGGGTTTCATCGTAGGCGCCGAGCACTTCGGCATTGACCGCCGGCAACAGGCTGGCGCGCGCCTGCGGCAGCTGTTCGATAGAGGCGCGGTAAGAAGCGCGGGCCGCGGCGTAGAGCGGGTCGCTGGCCAGCGCTTCGCGCCAGATCTGCAGCAAATCCTGGGCGGCGCCGGCCGGCGTGCTAAGGCTTGCGGCAAGCGCCAGGAACAGCGTGGCCGCAAGCGAACCGGCGCGCATGCGAAGTGGTTAGAACTTGAACTGCGAAACCGTGGCCCCGCGCAGCGGCTTGACGACCGTTTCGAACAGGTTGACGGTTTCGAAGCTGGCGGCCGTGGTGCGCGTGATGCGGCAGGCGGTCATGATGGGCGCCTGGCCCACGATGACCACCAGGCGGCCGCCGACGCGCAGCTGGTATTTCAGGGCGTCGGGAACCGTGGGCACCGAGCCGGTGACCAGGATGGCGTCGTATTCGGTGGTGCCCCAGCCGTTGCGGCCGTCGCCGGTCTCGACCTTGACGTTGGTGACGTTGTTCATTTGCAGGTTCTGCTGCGCGAACGCCACCAGGCGGTTGTCGATTTCGACCGAGGTGACCTGCTGCGCCAGGTGCGCCAGCAGCGCCGCCTGGTAGCCTGAACCCGTGCCGATTTCCAGCACGCAGTCGGTGGGGGTGAGCTGCAGTTCCTGCGCCAGGCGGGCTTCGACCTTGGGCGCCAGCATGGTCTGCCGGGTGTCGACCGCGTTGATCTGCAGCGGGATTTCCAGGTCGGAGAATGCCAGGGCGCGCAGCGCCGGCGGCACGAACTGCTCGCGGCGCATGGCGAACAGGGCGTCCAGCACCTTGGGGTCGAGCACATCCCAGGGGCGGATCTGCTGCTCAACCATGTTGAAGCGGGCTTTTTCTACGTCGGGCAGGGTCGAAGCGTTCATGACGGCAAAGGGGAAATCAGGAAGAAGCAACGGCACATTGTACTGATTCGTTGCATGTCTGGGCGCCTGGGCCGGCCGGGGTCAGACAAGTCTTACCACCAGGCATGGAAATGGTGCGTGGGGCCGTGGCCCGAACCCACCTGCAGGCGGTCGGCGTGGCGCAGCGCCTCGGCCAGGTAGGCCTTGGCGCGGCGGGCGGCCTCGGGCACGTCGCCGGTCTGCGGCAGCAGGGCGGCCAGGGCGGCCGACAGGGTGCAGCCGGTGCCGTGGGTGTTGCGGGTGTCGATGCGGTGGCCCGGCAGTTCGATCATGCGGTCGCCGTCGTGCAGCAGGTCGATGGTGTCGTTGCCGGGCAGGTGCCCGCCCTTCAGCATGACCCAGCGCTGGCCCGAATGCGCCATGATGCCGCGCAGGCGCTCGGCCACGCGGCGCATTTCTTTCACGGTCTCGACCGGGCGTTCGCCGAGCAGCACGCCGGCCTCGGGCAGGTTGGGGGTCAGCATGGTGGCCTGCGGCAGCAGGGCTTCGCGCAGCGCGCCCACGGCCTCGCGTTCGAGCAGCAGGTCGCCGCTTTTGGCCACCATGACCGGATCCAGCACCACATGGGGGGGCAGCCATCGGGCCAGCTTTTCGGCCACCACCAGGGTGACGGGCTGCTGGCCCAGCATGCCGATCTTGACCGCGTCGATGCGCACATCGGCGAACAGGGTGTCGATCTGCTGGCCGACAAAGGCCGGCGGCACCGGCGCGATGTCGGTAACGCCCTGGGTATTCTGGGCCGTGAGCGCGGCGATGACGGCGCAGCCGTAGGCGCCCAGCGCGCTCATGGCCTTGACGTCGGCCAGCACGCCCGCGCCGCCGGAAGGGTCGACCCCGGCGATGCTCAGCGCGTTGGGAATGGGCCGCTGCCCGGCGGCCGGCTGGCGCGCGGCAGTCATCGGGGGTTGGCCGGGGCGGCGGCGATCAGGCCTTCGGTGGGCGAGCTGGGCGCGCCGCTGTACAGCTTGCGCGGCATGCGGCCGGCCCGGAAGGCTTCGCGGCCGGCTTCCACCGCTTTTTTCATGGCGCCGGCCATCAGCACCGGATCTTGCGCGCCGGCGATGGCGGTGTTCATCAGCACCGCGTCGCAGCCCAGTTCCATGGCGATGGCGGCGTCCGAGGCCGTGCCCACGCCCGCGTCCACCACCACCGGCACGCGCGCCTGGTCGATGATCAGGCGCAGGTTCCAGGGGTTCAGGATGCCCATGCCCGAGCCGATCAGCGAGGCCAGCGGCATGACCGCTACCACGCCCAGGTCTTCGAGCATGCGGCACTGGATGGGGTCGTCGGTGCAGTACACCATGACCTTGAAACCGTCGGCCACCAGTGTCTTGGCGGCCTGCAGGGTCTCGGGCATGTTGGGGAACAGGGTGTGCGAATCGCCCAGCACTTCGAGCTTGACCAGGTCGTGGCCGTCGAGCAGTTCGCGCGCCAGGCGCAGCGTGCGCACCGCGTCGTCGGCGCTGTAGCAGCCGGCGGTATTGGGCAGCAGCGTGAACTGCGAAGGCGGCACGTAGTCGAGCAGGCTGGGCTCGCCGGGGTTCTGGCCGATGTTGGTGCGCCGGATGGCGACCGTGACGATCTGCGTGCCGCTGGCGTCGAGCGCGGCGCGCGTCTGCGCGAAGTCTTGGTACTTGCCGGTGCCCACCAGCAGGCGCGACGAGTATTCGCGCCCGGCGATGGTCAGGGTATCAGGAGTGGTCATGGCGATGCTTGCTGAGAAAAAGTGCGGCTGCCGGGGCCTGCGGCAGGCCGGCTACCCATCCATGATAAAGCACGCGGCGGTTCAGTCCGGCCGGCGCACGGTATCCAGCGCCGCGCACAGGCGCTCGGCCGCGTCGACCAGGCGCGGGCCGGGCCGGTACAGGGAATCGGCGTCCACGCTGAATACGTGGCCGTGCAGGGCGGCCGGCAGGCCGCGCTGGCGCCACGCCTGCCGGCTGGCCTGGGCGTCGCCGGGGCCCAGCACGCCCACCAGCACGGCGTCGGGGCGCGCCGCCAGCACGCTTTCCAGCGATACCTGCGGCGCCAGGATGGCGGCGCCGGCAAACACGTTCACGCCGCCGCACAGGTGCACGGCGTCGCTGACGATGCTGGCCCCGTTCAAGGTGTAGATGGGCTGCAGGCCGGCCTGGATGAACACCCGCACCGGCGCGCGGCCGGCATAGCGGGCCGACAGCGCCGCCAGCCGGGCGCGCAGGGCTGCCGCGGCGGGCACTGCCTGGTCTTCGGTGCCGAACAGCCGGCCCATGGCCTCGACCGCATCGGGGATCGCCGCCAGGGTGCGCGGATCGCTGTAGTAAACCGGCACGTCCAGCCGCCGCATCAGGTCGCCCAGCGGATCGGGCACGGCGGGCTGCCAGGCGATCAGCAGGTCGGGCCGCAGCGCGGCGGCGTGCTCCAGGCTGGGCCGCAGCGCGTCGCCGATCGAGGGCAGGGCGCGCGCGGCGGGCGGATAGTCGCTGCCGCGCGCGGTGCCGGCCAGGTAGCGGCCGGCGCCGGCCGCGTAGGCCAGCTCGGTGGCGTGGGGCGCGACGGTAATGGCGCGCCGGGCGGGCGCCGCCAGCGTGACCTGGCGGCCCTGGCCGTCGCGCACCGTGACGGGGTCTGCCTGCGCCGTGACCGCTGCCAGACTGGCCGCCAGCCCGGCGGCCAGCCACCACAGCCGTCTTGCTATTGCGGCAGCTGCCGCACGCTTCGGTGTCTGACACCCTTCGGGAGTCAGACACCTGGCGCGAGCAGTGCTTCGGGGGGGAAGCTTCATCTCAATAGCGGATGGTCAGCGCCGCCTGCACGTTACGGCCGGCGGCCGGGTACAGGTTGTAGGCGCCGGTCGGGCCGGTGCTGCCCGAGCGGATGCCGTAGGTGGCGTATTCGCGGTCGAACAGGTTGTTGACCGCCAGCGTGCCGGACACGTTTTCGGTAAAGGCATAGCCGATCTTGCCGTTGACCAGCACGTAGTCGTCGAGCTGCTTGTCGAATTCGTTGGCCTGGTCGTTGTCCATGCGCGCCTTGCCCACATACTGGGCCGCCAGACTGATGAACAGTTTGTCGTCCGGACGCCAGGTGGCGCCCAGGTTGGCCATCCATTTCGGCACCAGTGGCACGGTATTGCCCGCCAGATCCACGCCGTTGTCGGACCCCGAGCGGAACTCGGCCTGCAGCCAGGTCACGTTGGCGTCCATGGTCAGTGTGCGGGTCAGCGCGTGATGGCCTTCGAGCTCGACGCCCTGGCGGCGGGTGGGGGCCAGGTTGACGTTCGAGAACGTCACCGGGTTGTACTGGATCTCGTTGGTGAGATCGTAACGGAACCAGGTCAGCCGCGCGCTGGAGGCGCCCGACTGCCACAGGATGCCCAGTTCCTTGTCCACCGAGGTCTGCGGCTTGAGCGGGGTGGCCACGTACAGCACTTCGTCGGAATTGGCCAGGCGGAAGCTGCGCCCCACCTTGCCATACAAACTGAACCCGGCGCCGGCTTCCTGGCGCAGGGCCAGCTGCCAGGCCCCCAGGTGGCGGGTTTCGTCGGAATTGCCGCTGAAGCCCGACAGGGTTTCCAGCCGGTCGCGCGCGTACTGGCGGCGCCCGCCCAGCGTGATGCGGGTGGTGTCGGTGGCCTGCACCTGGGCTTCGGCGAACACGCCGTGCTGGCGCTGTTCGGCCCGCCAGTGGTCGCCCACCGGCGAGAACGAATAGGTGTTGGTGGCGTCCAGGTCGCTGTCGAGCATGTCCACGCCCAGGATCAGCGCATGCCGCTGCGCGATGGGCAGGTGGTAGCGCAGGCTGCCGGTGGTCTCGTCCAGGTCCTGGGTGCGCGTGGTGTCGCCGAAGGCGCTGCCGGTGAAGCCCGTCAGCGACTTGTCGCGCTGGCTCAGGTCGGCATACAGCGTGCCCGCGCCCAGGCGCTGCTCGACTTGCGCGCCGAAGGCGTCGGTGCGGGTCTCGATGTAGTCGTCGGGGGTCGACGTGCCGCGCGGGTCGTCTTCATATTCATCCAGGCCGGTGGCCGGGTCGACCCGGCGCGGGCCGGGCAGCCCCAGTTTCTGGTGGGTGGTGCGGGCGTACAGGCGCACCGTGCCGCTGTCGTGCTGGAAGCCCAGGCCCACGCCGCCGCTGTCGCGGCTTTCCCGGTTGTTGTCGCGGTAATTGTCGGTGCGCAGCGTCTGGCCGTACACATCCACGGTGACGTGCTCGTTCTGCAGGCCGATGGCCGCGTCGAGCTGGTGCAGGCCGTAGCTGCCCACGGTGCCGGTCACGCTGGCCGACACCGGTTTGCCGCTGGCATTGCCGCGCTTGGTGATGATGTTGATGACGCCGCCGGTGGTGCCGCCGCCATATTGCACCGAGCCGCTGCCGCGCACGATCTCGATGCGCTCGATGCGGTCCAGCGGCACCGTGCCCAGCGAGGGGGCCGACAGGTCGTTGTTGTTCTGGGGAATGCCGTCGATCAGGATCAACGTGTTGCTGGGGCCGGTCAGCCCGAAGCCGCGCAGGTCGACGGCCGCCTGCTCGGCGGCGCCGGTGCTGTTGATGACATGCACGCCGGACTGGGTGGACAGCAGTTCTTGCACGGTGACCGCGCTGCTGGTGCGGATCTGCTCGGCGGTCAGCACCGACACCTGCACCGGCTGGTCGCGGGCCTCGGTGGGCACGCGCGAGGCGGTGACGGTAACGGCATCGAGCTGGGGAACGGCGGCAGCGCCGGCGGGATCTTGCTGGGCGGCGGCCAGTGCGGGCACGGCGCAGGTCAGCATACCGGCTGCGCGCCGGAACAAGCGGGATTTCATCGGACGAACCTCGGTGTGACGCGCGACCCCGCACGTCGTTCTCGGTATGGGGGCGCGCAGGGCGCGTCCCCGGTGGGCGAACCGGCCGGTATCGGGCTGCCATGCGGCGCGGGGCGCGGCATGGTGACCGTTGCGGGGGCAGCACAGGCAGGGCGCGCGCGGCGCCTTCCTGTTTCCCGTTTACCTTCGGCGCGCAGGGCGCGCCGAAGCACCGGTTCGGGGCCGAACTGTATCACCTGCGGGCGGGGCGCGACCCATTTTGTTACCATCAAGTGTTGGTTTTCGGGCGTTTTTCGCCTTTTCGCCACATTTCCGAGACTTCCCGTGCCGTATCCCCGCCTGCCTTATCCGCCGTCGTCATATACCCGCGGCGGCGACTTCGCCCGCCTGCTCGGCCAGCGCATCCTGATTCTGGACGGCGCCATGGGCACCATGATCCAGCGCTACAAGCTGAGCGAGGCCGATTTCCGCGGCGAGCGCTTTGCCGACCACGGCAAGGACCTGAAGGGCGACAACGAACTGCTGTCGCTGGTGCGGCCCGACATCATCGATGAAATCCACCGCCAGTATCTCGAGGCCGGCGCGGACGTCATCGAGACCAACACCTTCGGCGCCACGTCGGTGGCGCAGGGCGACTACGACCTGCCGGGCCTGGCCTACGAACTGAACCTGGAATCGGCGCGGCTGGCCCGCGCCGCCTGCGATGCCTACAGCACGCCCGAGCGGCCGCGCTTCGTGGCGGGCGCGCTGGGCCCCCAGCCCAAGACCGCGTCGATTTCCCCCGATGTCAACGACCCGGGCGCGCGCAACATCACTTTCGACGAGCTGCGCGAGGCCTATACCGAGCAGCTCAACGGCCTGCTCGATGGCGGCATCGACATCGTGCTGATCGAAACCATCTTCGACACGCTCAATGCCAAGGCCGCCATCTTCGCCGTGGAGTCGGTGTTCGAGGCGCGCGGCGAGCGTCTGCCGGTCATGATCTCGGGTACGGTCACCGATGCTTCCGGGCGCATCCTGTCGGGCCAGACGGTCGAGGCGTTTTGGAATTCGGTGCGCCATGCGCGGCCGGTCACCATCGGCCTGAACTGCGCCCTGGGCGCCGCCCTGATGCGGCCCTATGTGGCCGAACTGTCCAAGATCTGCGACACCTACGTCTGTGTGTACCCCAACGCGGGCCTGCCCAACCCGATGGCCGAGACCGGCTTCGACGAAACGCCGGCCGATACGTCTGGCCTGCTGGAAGAGTTCGCGCGCGCCGGGCTGGTGAACATGTCGGGCGGCTGTTGCGGCACCACCCCCGACCATATCCGCGCCATTGCCGACAAGGTGGCCGCGCTGACGCCGCGCGTGGTGCCCGATATCGCGGTCAAGACGCGCCTGTCGGGCCTCGAGCCCCTGAACATCGATGAAGAGTCGCTGTTCGTCAACGTGGGCGAGCGCACCAACGTTACCGGCAGCAAGATGTTCGCGCGCCTGATCCGCGAAGAAAAATACGACGAGGCGCTGGCCGTGGCGCGCCAGCAGGTGGAAAACGGCGCCCAGATCATCGACATCAACATGGACGAGGCCATGCTGGATTCGGTGGCCTGCATGCGCCGCTTCCTGAACCTGATCGCGTCCGAGCCCGACATCGCGCGCGTGCCGATCATGATCGACAGCTCGAAATGGGAAGTGATCGAAGCCGGCCTGAAGTGCGTGCAGGGCAAGGCGGTGGTGAACTCGATCTCGATGAAAGAAGGCGAGGACGCTTTCCGCCACCATGCGCGCCTGTGCCGCCGCTACGGCGCCGCCGTGGTGGTGATGGCCTTCGACGAACAGGGCCAGGCCGACACCCTGGAGCGGCGCAAGGAAATCTGCGCGCGCGCCTACAAGATACTGACCGAGCAAGAGCAGTTTCCGCCCGAAGACATCATCTTCGACCCGAACGTGTTCGCCGTGGCCACCGGCATCGACGAGCACAACCACTACGCCATGGATTTCATCGAGGGCGTGCGCTGGATCCGGCAAAACCTGCCGCACGCGCGCCTGTCGGGCGGCATTTCGAACGTCAGCTTCTCGTTCCGCGGCAACGAGCCGATGCGCGAGGCCATCCATACGGTGTTCCTGTATTACGCCATCCGCGAAGGCCTGACGATGGGCATCGTCAACGCCGGCCAGCTGGGCGTGTACGCCGACCTGCAGCCGCAGCTGCGCGACCTGGTCGAAGACGTGATCCTGGACCGCGCCGAGCCCGTGGGCCGGCAGGACGCCGCCGACGAGCGCTCGCCCACCGAGCGCCTGGTGCAGTTCGCCGATAGCGTGAAAGGCTCGGGCGCCAAGAAAGAAGAAGACCTGGCCTGGCGCGCCGGCACGGTCGAAGAGCGCCTGTCGCACGCATTGGTGCACGGCATTACCACCTTCATTGTCGAAGACACCGAAGAAGTGCGCCAGAAAATCGACGCGCGCGGCGGCCGACCCATCGAGGTGATCGAAGGCCCGCTGATGGACGGCATGAACATCGTGGGCGACCTGTTCGGCGCCGGCAAGATGTTCCTGCCGCAGGTGGTGAAGTCGGCGCGCGTCATGAAGCAGGCCGTGGCCCACCTGATCCCCTTCATCGAAGAAGAAAAGCGCCAGATCGCCGCCGCCGGCGGCGATGTGCGGGCCAAGGGCAAGATGGTGATCGCCACCGTCAAGGGCGACGTGCACGATATCGGCAAGAACATCGTGTCGGTGGTTCTGCAATGCAATAACTTCGAAGTCGTGAACATGGGCGTGATGGTGCCCTGCGCGCAGATCCTGGAAAAAGCCAAGGAAGAGCAGGCCGACATCGTGGGCCTGTCGGGCCTGATCACGCCCAGCCTGGAAGAAATGGCCTACGTGGCTTCGGAAATGCAGCGTGATCCGTATTTCCGCGAGCGCAAGATTCCGCTGATGATCGGCGGCGCCACCACCAGCCGGGTGCACACGGCGGTGAAGATCGCGCCCAATTACGACGGGCCCGTCATCTACACCCCCGACGCCAGCCGCGCCGTGGGCGTGGCCGCCAACCTGGTGTCCGACCAGGCGCAGGCCTACATCGACGAAGTGGCGCAGGAATACATCGACGTGCGCCGGCGCCATGCCAACCGCAAGGCAACCCCGCTGGTCTCGCTGGCCGAGGCGCGCGCGGCGCGCCCGCAGATCGACTGGCCGGCCTATGTGCCGCCGCGCCCGAAGTTCATCGGCCGGCGCTCATTCAAGAGCTACGACCTGGCCGAGATCGCCAAGTACCTGGACTGGACGCCGTTCTTCCAGACCTGGAGCCTGTTCGGGCAGTTTCCCGCCATTCTGGAAGACAAGGTGGTGGGCGAGCAGGCGCAGAAGGTCTACGCCGATGGCCAGGCCATGCTCAAGCGCATTATCGAAGGCCGCTGGCTGACCGCCAATGGCGCGGTGGCGTTCTATCCGGCCAATACCGTCAACGACGAAGACATCGAGGTCTACGCCGACGAATCGCGCAGCGAGGTGCTGTTCACCTATCGCAATCTGCGCCAGCAGGGCGTCAAGCGCGAAGGCATCAGCAACAAGTGCCTGGCGGATTTCATCGCGCCCAAGTCCAGCGGAGTGGCCGACTACATCGGCATGTTCGCCGTGACGGCCGGGCTGGGCATCGAGAAAAAAGAGGCCGAATTCCAGGCCGCGCTGGACGACTATTCCGGCATCATGCTCAAGGCCATGGCCGACCGCCTGGCCGAGGCCTTCGCCGAATGCCTGCATGCGCGCGTACGCCAGGACCTGTGGGGCTACGCAGCCGACGAGGCGCTGTCCAACGACGAGATGATCGCCGAGAAGTACGCGGGCATCCGGCCCGCGCCCGGCTATCCGGCCTGCCCCGAGCACGTGGTCAAGCGCGACCTGTTCCGCGTGCTGGACGGCGACGACATCGGCATGCTGCTGACCGACAGCTACGCCATGTACCCGGCATCGAGCGTGTCGGGGTTTTACTTCAGCCATCCGCAGTCGCAGTACTTCAATGTGGGCACCATCGGGCCCGATCAGCTGGCCGACTACATCGCGCGCAGCGGGCGCAGCGAAGAAGACGTGCGCCGCACCCTGGCGTCCAGCCTGGGCTAGGGGCCCGGGCGCAGCGCGGCGGGTCAGTCGCGCTGCACTACCAGGGTGGCCGTGTCGCTGCTGAATGAGCCGTCCTGCGCGATGGCGTAGTGGCGGTGCACGGATTCCGGCGCGATGGCCAGCATGTGGCGCAGCGCCGCCACCAGCGCGGCCGGCGTGCGCATGCGCTCGACCCACGAGCCGAATTCCAGGGTGATGCGGCGCGGCGTGCAGCTGCGCAGCACGAAGCCCGCCTCGGCCAGCAGCCGCAGCCATTCGGCGACCGCGTAATTGCGCACGTGCGAGTTGTCGCGCAGCACTTCCAGCATCTGCAGCCAGGTATCGAGCAGCGGCTCGCCGGGCGAAACCACGTCGGCGAAGGCGGCGATGCCCCCGGGTTTGAGCACGCGCCGCGCCTCGCGCAGCGCCTGGCCGGGGTCTTGCCAGTGATGGGTGGAATAGCGGCACAACACCAGGTCGAACTCGCCGTCGGCGAACGGCAGGCGCTCGGCCTTGCCGCGGCGGGTGGCCAGGTTGTCCAGCCCGCGCCGCGCGGCTTCGGCTGCCACCACGTCCAGCATCGGCTGCGACAGGTCGTAGGCCACCACCTGGGCCACGCAGGGCGCCACCTGGAAACTGACATGGCCGCCGCCACAGCCCAGGTCCAGCACGCGCGCGCCGGGGTGTTCGCGCGCCAGTCCGGCCAGCTGGTCCAGGTCGGCGCCCTGCGCGTGCACGGCGCTGCTCAGGTAGGCGGCGGCGCGCGGGCCGAACTGGCGGTCCACGGCCTGGTCGTGGGAAACGAGAGAAGTCATGATTTTCCTGTCAGTCTGTAAAGCGTATGAAGCGGCCGGGATGGGCCGGGGCACGGTGTGCTGGGGGTAAGATAGGCATTCCGATATACGCGTACAAGACCATTACTTATCCTGGTATGAATGCCTCCACCCAAGCCGGTGCCCCGGCCGCCCACGAAAGCTCCGCACGCCGCCGCCATGCGCTGGGCGAATTCGTGCGGGCCGCGCGGGCGCGCATCACGCCGCAGATGGCCGGCCTGCCCGAAGGCATGCGGCGCCGCACGCCCGGCCTGCGCCGCGAAGAAGTGGCGCAGCTGTGCGGCATCAGCGTCACCTGGTACACCTGGATCGAGCAGGGCCGCGAGGTGTCGGTGTCGCCGGCGGTGTGGGCGCGCATTGCGGGTGTGCTGCAGCTGGCGCGCGCCGAACGCGCGTATTTGTTCGAACTGGCCGAATGCGCCGATCCGCAGCACCCGCGCGACGACGCCAGCGAGGCGCCCGGCCTGCTGCGCGAATGCGTGGATGCCATCAACGCGCCGGCCTACGTACTGGACCGCGCCTGGAACGTGCTGGTGCACAACGCGCCCATGCGCGACCTGTTCGACGACTGGCCGGTGCGCGATCCGCGTCCCAATTTGCTGCGCTACATTTTCCTGGACCCGGCCGCGCGCCATCTGGTGGTGGACTGGGACCAGCGCGCCCGCCGGGTGGTGGCGGAGTTCCGCGCCGACGCGGGCGCGCACCTGGACGAGGCCGACGTGCTGGCGCTGCTGGACGAACTGAACCGTGACAGCGATGTGTTCGCCCACTGGTGGACGCGCCATGCGGTGGTGGAGCGCGAAGGGGGCCTGCGGGAATTCCAGCATCCGCGCCGCGGCCGGCTGGCCTACCGGCAGACGACCTTCCGGCTGGCCACGCATCCGGACTTGAAGCTGGTGATGTTGCTGGAGGGGGAGTAGGTGGCGTGCGGAGGAATTGCGACGTGCGCAAAGGCGCGCCGCAAGCCTTGCTACCGGGTGGTGATGAAATAGACCGCGGCCGTCAACGCGCTGCAGATGCCGGTGGTCCAGGAGATGGTCCAGGAAATGATTTTCCAGGTTTGTTGGCTGATCTCGCGGTGCATGTCCGCCTTGGTGACGTAGTTCGACAGCACCACGGAGAGATCCTGGCGGATGAGCGCGACGTTATGTTCCAGGATTTCGACCCGGCTTCCCATGGGGCAGGTTTTTTTGCGTAGCCGTTCCATGACTGTGCGGTGGTGGTTGCTATCTGCCGCAGCATAGCCGCGGCCTGGTGGCCGGTCTATGCGTACTTCCCGATGTCAGACGGATCGCATGAGCGCACGCAAACTCAGTCTGGCAGCCCCGCGGCCAGCAGCCCGTCGAGCAGCTTGCGGATGGGCGCGGGCAGCGCCATGCCTGGCAGTTCGGCCGGGCCGGCCCAGCGCTGCGGCAGGCCCGGTTCCGCCAGGGTGGCGCCCGTTTTCACCGGCAAATACCAAGGCTTGATGTGCAGCCGGTAATGGGTGAAGGTGTGCGCGAAGGCCGCCAGTTCATACCGCTGCAGGGGTTCCAGGCCCAGCTGGCGCGAGGCCAGCGCCGGATCGCCGCCCGCCTCGAATTCGGGCAGGCTCCACAGGCCGCCCCAGATGCCCGGCGCCGGCCGCTGCTGCAGCAGAATGGCGCCGCCGCGCTGCAAGACCAGCATGCCGGTCTGGCGTTCGGGAATGGCCTTGCGCGCCTTGGGCGTGGGCAGTTCGCCCTGGCGCCCGTCGCGGCGCGCGATACAGGTGGCGGCCAGCGGGCAGCGCCCGCAGTCGGGCTTGCCGCGCGTGCATAGCGTGGCGCCCAGGTCCATCAGGCCCTGCGTGTAGGCGGCCATGTCCAGCCCGGGGGCGCCGGCGACCTGCGCCTCGGCCAGGGCCCACAGCCGCTGTTCGATTTCGCGCCGCGCCGGGTCGCCTTCGACGCCGAAATGGCGCGTGAACACGCGCTTGACGTTGCCGTCCAGAATGGGCGCGCGCTCGCCATAGGCGAATGCCGCGATGGCGGCGGCGGTAGAGCGGCCGATGCCGGGCAGGGTGGCGATCTGTTCGGCCGTGGGCGGGAACCGTCCGCCCCAGTCGCGCACGACCGCCTGCGCGCAGCGGTGCAGGTTGCGGGCCCGGGCGTAGTAGCCCAGGCCGGCCCAGTAAGGCATGACTTCTTCCTGCGATGCGGCCGCCAGCGCTGCCACGTCGGGAAAGCGTTCCAGAAAGCGCTGGTAGTACGGGATGACGGTGGCGACGTGGGTCTGCTGCAGCATGATCTCGGACAGCCAGATCCGGTAGGGGTCTTGCGTGCGCTGCCAGGGCAGGCCGTGGCGGCCATGAGCGGCCTGCCAGGCGATGATGCGGGGGGCGAAATCCATAATCGGGGATTATCGCATCGCGGGTTCCTTGTTAGTGTTCTTTAGCCGCCTGGGCGTGGCGGGCTTGGGGCCGGGCGTCGTCTCCGGGATTACTCAACGCAGTCTNGGCCTCGGGCTCGCTGCCCAAGGCGATCTGCATGATCTTGCTGGGCCTGCTGCTGGGCATGGTGGGCACCGACGTCAACTCGGGCGTGGCCCGCTACGACTTCGGCATCCCCGAACTGCAGGACGGCATCGACTTCGCCATCGTGGCCATGGGCGTGTTCGGCTTTGCCGAAATCCTGTCCAACCTCGAACAGAAAGAAAACCGCGTCGAACTGCAGGACAAGATCGGCTCGCTGTACCCCAACCGGCAAGAAATCCGCGAAGCCGCCCCCGCCATCGTGCGCGGCACGGCGCTGGGTTCGATGCTGGGCATCCTGCCGGGCGGCGGTTCGGTGTTGTCGGCCTTTGCGTCGTACACGCTGGAAAAGAAACTGTCGAAAGAACCCGAGCGCTTCGGCAAGGGCCACCCGGCCGGCCTGGCCGGCCCGGAATCGGCCAACAACTCGGGCGCGCAGGCTTCGTTCATTCCGCTGCTTACCCTGGGCATCCCGGGCAACGCCGTGATGGCGCTGATGGTCGGCGCCATGACCATCCACAACATCCAGCCCGGCCCGCAGGTCATGACCAGCCACCCGGACCTGTTCTGGGGCCTGATCGCCTCGATGTGGATCGGCAACCTGATGCTGGTGGTGCTGAACCTGCCGCTGATCGGCGTGTGGGTCAAGCTGCTGAAAGTGCCTTACCGCATCCTGTTCCCGGCCATTCTGGTGTTCTGCACGATCGGCGTGTATTCGCTGAACTACAACACCTTCGACATCTACACGACGGCCATCTTCGGCATCGTGGGCTACTTCTGGGCCAAACTGAAGTGCGAAGGCGCCCCGCTGCTGCTGGGCCTGGTGCTGGGCCCCATGATGGAAGAAAACTTCCGGCGCGCCCTGCTGCTGTCGCGCGGCGACTTCTTCACCTTCGTCGAGCGCCCGCTGTCGGCCTCGCTGCTGGCCGCCGCCGCGGTGCTGGTGGTGCTGGTGGCCCTGCCGTCGATCCGCAAGAAGCGCCAGGAAACCTTCGTCGAAGAAGAATGACGCCGCGGCCGGCGCCAGCCCTGGCGCCGGCACGCGAACAACGCTGTGCATGACCCCGTGCCAGACACTCCGGTGTCTGGCATTTTTTTTGCCCATGGCCGGGGCCGGACGCCCGGCAGCGCCTGGCATTCCGTACCTCATCAGCGCGGTTTTCACCTTGATCTAGGGCAATAACTAGTTGCGCCCGCAACCAGTCATGGATATAGTTGCGCACACAACCGCATCAAGGAGATGGCACGATGGAATCCGCGCCTCTGCCCGGGCACGTGCCCGTGCTGATCGCCGGCGGCGGCCCGGTCGGGCTGACGCTGGCGGCCCTGCTGGCCGAGTACGGCATCGCGTCGCTGACGGTCGAGGCCGACGACGGCTACTGCACCGGCAGCCGTGCCATCTGCATATCGCGCCGTTCGCAAGAGATCCTGGCCTGGATCGGCGCCGACCGGCCGCTGGTGGAAAAAGGCCTGCCGTGGAACAGCGGGCGCAGCTACTACCGCAACCAGGAAGTGCTGCGCTTCGAAATGCCCGGCGACCCCACCCAGCGCTATGCGCCCATGGTCAATATCCAGCAGTTCTACATCGAAGAGTACGCCCACCAGGCCCTGCGGCGCGGACGCGCGCCGGCGCAGGTGGCGTGGGCCAGCCGCGTGGCGCAGGTGCGGCCCGATGCCGATGGCGCCACGGTGCGCATCGACCATGCCGCCGGGTCGCACACGGTGCGGGCCGACTGGGTGGTGGCCTGCGACGGCGGACGCAGCACGGTGCGCGAGCAACTGGGCCTGGCCCTGCGGGGCACGCAATATGAAGGCCGCTACGTCATCGTCGACATCGAGCAGGCCTCGTCGCGCCCCACCGAACGGCTGGCCTGGTTCGACCCGCCCTCGAACCCGGGCTCGACCCTGCTGATGCATCGCCAGCCTGACAATGTCTGGCGCATCGACTACCAGATCGGCGACGACGAAGACGCGCAAGCCGCCGTGCTGCCGGAAAACGTGCTGCCGCGGGTGCAGAGCCACCTGGACATGATCGGCGAAACGGCGCCCTGGAAGCCGTTGTGGATCTCGATGTACAACGCCAAATGCCTGACGCTGGACAGCTACCGCCACGGACGCGTGCTGTTTGCCGGCGACGCCGGCCACCTGGTGCCGATATTCGGCGTGCGCGGCCTGAATTCGGGCCTGGACGATGCCGGCAACCTGGCCTGGAAGCTGGCCTGGGTAGTGCGGGGCCACGCCGGCGATGCGCTGCTGGACACCTACAGCCAGGAACGCGTGCATGCCACCCGCCAGAACCTGGGCTATGGCGCGAAAAGCACGGAATTCATGGCCCCGCCCGACTATGGCTTCCGCCTGCTGCGCGAGGCCGCGCTGCGCCTGTCGCTGGCCGACGCGAGCGTGCGTTCGCTGATCAACCCGCGCCAGTCGTCGGCGATTTCATACGAAGGCTCGGCGCTGAACGCCGCCGATGGCCTGCCCGAGGCCGGCCCGCAGGCCGCGCCGGGCCAACCCGCGCCCGAGGCCCTGCTGCGCCAGGCGGGCGCGGCCCGCCACCTGACCGAATACTTCGGCGGCGCATTCACGCTGCTGGCTTTCGATTGCGACCCCGCCGCCGTGGCGCAGCTGGACGACCTGACGCGCGCGGCAACGCCGCTGCGCGTGCTGCGCATCGGCTGCGGCGCCGGCGCGGCGCTGCACGATGCCGACGGCCAGGCATACGAACGTTACGGCGCGCGGGCCGGCACGCTGTACGCCATCCGGCCCGACGGCTATGTGCTGGGCCGCTGGCGGCAAGACGACATGCCGGCTGTCCGGCGCGCGCTTACGCCTTATCATCCACCTACGCAGGAGCCCCGCCATGACTGAATCCGACCTGGACCTGGCTTATACGCAATTGGCGCAGGCCCTGACGCGCGTGGGCGAAGCCCGGGCCCCCCTGTTCCTGTCGGCCCTGTGCCTGTCGCTGATCAGCCGGCAGGACGAGGCCGCGCCGGTGCTGGCCCTGATCGAGCAGGCCGAACACGCCCTGCGGGCCTGACCGCGCCGGCATTTGCCGTACCCTGTTTGCTGTATTCATTGCCAAGAACGCTGTACCCACAACACGGAGAGACAATTCATGAACCGTTACCTGAAAGCGGCCGCCGCCCTGTTGCTGGCCGCCGGTGCGCTGCAAGCGCAGGCCGCCGACTACCCCGCCCGCGCCATCGAATGGGTAGTGCCCTATCCGGCCGGCGGGGGCACTGACATCGTGGCCCGCACCCTGGCCGAAAAAATGACCACGTCGCTCGGCCAGCCGCTGGTCATCGCCAACAAGCCGGGGGCCGCCACCGCGATCGGCGCCGACTATGTCGCGCGCGCCCAGCCCGACGGCTACACCATGCTGTCCGGCGACACCGCCACCCTGGCCGCCAACCCGGCGCTGTACCCCAAGCTGTCGTACGACCCCGCCACCGATTTGAAATCGGTGGGCCTGATGGCGCGCTTCGCCATGATCCTGGTGGTGAACCCGTCGGTGCCGGCCAAGACGCTGGACGAGCTCGCGGCCTGGGTCAAATCGCAGGCCAAGGGCGTGGATTACGCCACCCCGGGCTCGGGCAGCCCGCACCACCTGGCCACCGAGCTGTTCCGCCTGCGCACCGGGCTGAACCTGGTGCACGTGCCCTATCGCGGCGCGGCGCCCGCCGTGCAGGACGTGATCGGCGGCCAGGTGCCCATGATGTTCGTCGATTCGGCCACTGGCCAGCAATACATCAAGTCGGGGCGGCTGCGCGCCATCGCGGTGGCCAGCGCCAAGCGGCTGGAATCGATGCCCGACACGCCCACCCTGATCGAACTGGGCCTGAAGGATTTCGAAGCCTATGCCTGGCAAGGGCTGCTGGTGCCCAAGGGCACGTCCGACGCCATTGTCGACCGCCTGAACACGGCCCTGCGCGGCGCGCTGGACTCGGCCGAGGTGCGCGAGAAGTTCAAGTCCATGGGACTGGAAGCCATTCCCAGCACGCCCCAGGAAATGACGGCTTATGCCGCGGCCGAGCGCGAGAAGTGGGGCAAGGTCATTCGCGACAGCAAGATCACCGTCAACTGATTCGATGGCGGGCCCGGCCCGCCGCCCCTATGCCCACTGAACCTTCCGGCGATGCCCTGCCCGCCCTCGAACGCTTCCTGACCTACCGGATGCACGTGGTCAACAAGATTTCCGACCGCGACTCCAACCGGGCGTACCAGGAAACCTGCGGCCTGCCGCTGGGCGAAGCGCGCTGCCTGGCGGCCATCGGCCGCTATGCGCCGCTATCGGTGAATGAGCTGGCGCGCGCCGCCAACCTGAACAAGGGCCAGGCCAGCCGCTCGGCGCAGGCCCTGGTGGACCGCGGACTGGTCAGCAAGCAAGCCTGCGAGAACGATGCGCGCGGCGTGCTGCTGGCGCCCACCGGCGCGGGCCAGGCGCGCTATGAGCAGATCGTGGCGCTGATTGCGCGCCGCAATGACGAGATCTTCGGCTGCCTCAGCGAGCGCGAGCAGGCGCAGTTCGGGGCGATGCTGGATCGGATCATCGCGCATATGGAAGGCGGCTGAGCAGCGTGGCGGTGTCGACGGCCCGGGCCAGCGCCTGGTAGCCGGCGTCGCCGGGGTGCAGGTGGTCGCCTGAATCGAAGCGCGGCAGCATGCGGGATGGAGCCGCGGGGTCGCGCAGTGCGGCGTCGGCATCCACCACGGCGTCGAATTCGCCGCTGTCGCGTATCCATTGGTTCAGCGCCTGCCGCAGGCGGTCTTTGGCGGGGCTGTAGTAGCCCGTGATCGGGGTGCCTTCCAGCGCGCCCTGGAATGGAGTCAGCGTCACGCCGATGACGCGCACGCCGCGCGCGTGCGCCTGGGCGATCAACTGGCGATAGCCGGCGATCAGGTCCGGCAGGCCGGGCGGCCTGCCATCGGGCACGAAGGCGCTGCCGGGCCAGCTGATGTCGTTGATGCCCAGCAGCACGATCATGGCCTGCACGTTGCGGTGCGCCAGCACATCGCGGTCGAGCCGCGCCAGCGCGCTGGCGCCCATGCCGTCCTGCAGCAGGCGCGCGCCCGAGATGCCGGCGTTCAGCACTGCCGTGCCCCCGGGCGCCAGCCGCGCCGCCAGGAAGTCGGGCCAGCGCCGGTCGGCTCCCGGCGTCGACCCCGCGCCGTCGGTGATCGAGTCGCCCAACGCCACCACCACCGGCGCGGGGACATCGGTTTGCACGCGGACTTCGGCCAGCAGCAAGTGCGCGCTGAGCGTGGCCGTGGGCGCCAGGCGGGCCTGGGTAGTTGCATTGCCGGCCGCCAGCCAGGCATCGCGGCGTCCTTCCCAGTGGAAGGTGCGCAGCGGCGTATCGTCGGGCAGGTAGATGCTGACCGCCACATGGCCCAGCGGCCGCACCGGCAGATCAGCAGGGTCGCTCAGCACCTGCGCCCCCGCGGGGATCAGCACCGAGGCCTGCCCGCCGAAAGTCAGCGGCCGCAACGATGCCGGCAAAATGGCCGGGCCCTGGCCCGCCGGCAGGGCCACGCTGGCCGCCCCGACCCGCAGCGGGGCTTTGCCATAGGCGTTGGACAGCAGCACCCGCAAGCGCGGGCCGCCAATGCTCAGCCGGGCCACTTCGCGCACCGTGCTGTCATGCAGGCGCTGGGGCACCTGGGTGGGCAGGGCAAAGCCAGAGGCCCACGTCGGCTGGGGACTGGCCATCCACGAGGGGCTCCAGGCGGGAACAGGCGCATCGGCGCGGGCTGCGCCGCCAGCCAGCGCAGCCATGGCGGCCAGGCCGGCCAGCCACCGGCGGGCGGGCGCCCGGCGCGACAAAAGCAGAGTGAAAAGCATAAGGGTTCCTGGGTTTGAACGGCGCGCCAACGCGCCAGGACGCCAAGATAGGTCATTCAATTTTTACGCGGTAGCCACTAGAATCGACTACAGCTAATTCCAATATGGAATGACATGGATACCTTGCAGGCCATGCGGGCCTTTGTGCGCGCCACCGAACTGGGCACGCTGTCGGCCGCCGCCCGCGAAGCCGGCATCGGCCAACCCACGCTCAGCAAATGGGTAGCCGGACTGGAACGCCAGTTGGGCGTGCGGCTGTTCGAGCGCTCTACCACCACGCTGGCCCTGACCGAACAGGGCCGCCGTTTTTACCAGCACGCCACCCGCGTGCTGGAGGAGTATGGCGAAGCCGTGGCCGATGCGCGCGGCCTTACCGAAAAGCCCCAGGGCCTGCTGCGGGTGAATTCCGCGCTGGCGGTGGGCGAACTGCGCCTGAACGGACTGGTGCACGAATTCATGGCGCAGTACCCCGACATCGAAGTCGAGCTCATCCTGAACGACCGCTATGTCGACCTGGTGGAAGAAGGCATGGACGTGGCGCTG
Source organism: Bordetella petrii (assembly GCF_017356245.1). Lineage (NCBI taxonomy): Bacteria > Pseudomonadati > Pseudomonadota > Betaproteobacteria > Burkholderiales > Alcaligenaceae > Bordetella > Bordetella petrii. Next base: position 1,058,824 of record NZ_JAFMZZ010000004.1, on the reverse strand, counting down.
CGGCTGGGCACGACGCTGCCGCCGCATGCGGTGGCGCGCCGCATCGCCCATTCGCCGCGCTACCTGGTGGCCGCTCCCGCGTACTTGCAGGGCCGGCCGGCCATTCGTGCGCCCACCGACCTGGCCGCCTGCCGGCAGGTGCGCTTTGCATGGCTGGGCAGCGGCGACACCATCGAGCTCGGTCGGCTCGACGGTGCCGGCGCGGCGCAGGCGGTGCAAGTGCCCAGCCGCTATCGCGTCAACAGCGCGCTGGCCGTTCGTGAAAGCATCATGCTGGGCGCCGGGCTGGGCCTGGTGCCGGCCTGGCTGGTGCACGACATGGTGGCCGACGGCCGGCTGCTGCGCGTGCTGCCCGATTGGCAGGCGGCGCCGCAGCAGGCGCATCTGCTGTATCCGTCGCGGCGCTACCAGCCGCTGCGCGCGCGCCTGTTCATCGATTTCGTGGCGCGGCGCCTGCCCACGCTGCCGGGCTTCGCGGCGGCGTAACGCGCCGGCCTCAGCGCGGCGGCAAGGCGCCCGATGGGTCTACCGGCTTGCCGCGGTAGCGCAGCTCGAAGTACAGGCCGGGGCCGCTGCGGTCGGTGCTGCCCATCTCGGCGATCTGCTGGCCCTGCGAAACTTTCTGGCCTTCTTTGACCAGCATTCTGTTGTTGTGGGCGTAGATGCTGAGGAAGTGGTCGGCATGCTGCACGATGACCAGGTTGCCATAGCCGCGCAGGCGGTTGCCGGCGTACACCACGCTGCCCGCGGCGGCGGCCCGCACCGGCGTGCCGGTTTTATTGACGATGGTGATGCCCTTCGACGAACTGCCGTTGTAGCGGTGCGTGACGGTGCCGTCGGCCGGCCATACCAGCTTGATGCCGCGCACAGCGGCGGCCGACGCCGCCGCCGACGGCGGCGGGCTGCTGGCGCTGGACGCGGAAGCGGCGGAGCCCTTGGCATTGACCCGCAGCACCTGCCCCTTGCTGATGCGATTGGGGTTGGACAGGTTGTTCAGGCGCATGAGCTCCGCCACGCTGGTATTGTGCTCGCGCGCGATCTTGCTCAGGGTATCGCCCGACTGCACGCGGTAAGACCCCGGCCCCACCTTGGTGGAACTGCACGCCGCCAGCAGCATGGCCAGGCTGGCGCACAGCACGGCGCCGGCCCGGCGCCATGCGGCCGTGGCCCAGGGGCGGCGCGGCGCCGCGGAAGAAACGGGTAGGGTCGAGATAACAGGCACTGACAGCGTATCGGTATGAAAGGCGGGGACCGGGAACATCCTCGCCCAGAAGGGTAACAAGAAACGATGTAACAGGCTTGTGCATTTGAATCAGGCCCGCTACGGCCGGCGGCTGAGCGCCTGCCGGCGCCAGGCGCGCGGCGCGCCTTGACAGCACCGGTGCGGTCTCAATAATATGATGACCATCATATAAATGGTTCATGCCATGGCCACCCAGCCCAGCCGCAAACAGCTCACCCATGACCGCATCCTGCAAACCGCGGCGCGCGCCATCCGCCGCGGCGGCTATGGCGGCGCGGGCGTGGCCGACATCATGCAGGAAGCCGGCCTGACCCACGGCGGCTTTTATGCGCACTTTCCCTCGCGCGATGCCATGCTGGCCGCCGCCGTCGAACGCGCCGGCCAGGAAAGCGCCGAACGGCTGGCGCGGCACCAGGACGCCCAGGCACGCCTGGGCATCCACCCCTTGCGCGCGCTGGTCGAATCGTATCTGTCCGATGCGCACCTGGCCGCCCCCGAGCGCGGCTGCCCGGTAGCCGCGCTATTGTCGGAAATGCCGCGCCAGGCCGCGCCGGTGCGCGATGCCTCGCGCGAACGCGTGCGCGCGCTGATGCAGCGGGTGCGCCAGGCCATGCCCGAGGCCACGCCCGAACAGGCCCACGCCGTGGCCGGCACGCTGGTCGGCGCGCTGCAAATGGCCCGCGCGCTGGGCGGCGCCGAAGGCAAGGCCGTGCTGTCCAGTTGCCGCCAGGTGCTGCTGAACCAATACGCCCATTCCTCGCCACACCGCGGCGCCTGACGTATCCAGGTTTGCCCGCCGTGTTTTCCTTCACCCAAAAATATGATGATCATCATATGAACTCGACTGCAGCTCCCTCCCCTTCCATCCCGGCCGACACAGGGCAGCGCCACGCCGGCCCCTGGCCGGTTTTCTGCATCGCCAGCATTGCCGTGTTTCTGGTGTCGCTGGACAGCACCATGCTGTTCGCCGCGTTCAACGCGTTGCGCGCGGGCTTTCCCGAAGCATCGGCCGCCGATCTGTCGTGGGTGCTGAACGCCTACACGGTGGTCTATGCCACCATGCTGATACCGTCGGGCGGGCTGGCCGACCGGCACGGCCGCAAGCGCGTGTTCATGACAGGCGTGGCCATTTTCCTGGCGGCTTCGGCCGCCTGCGGCCTGGCCGGCAGCGTGCAATGGCTGATCCTGGCGCGCGTCGCGCAGGCCATCGGCGCGGCACTGCTGACGCCGGCATCGCTGTCACTGGTGCTGGATGCCTTTCCGCAGGCGCGCCGCGCGGTGGTGGTCAGCATGTGGGGCGCGGTCAGCGCGCTGGCCGCCGCCGTAGGCCCCAGCCTGGGCTCGCTGGTGGCCGACAGCGCCGGCTGGCAATGGGCGTTTTACCTGAACCTGCCGCTGGGCGCCGTGTCGCTGTGGCGCGGCGCTTCCATGCTGCGCGAATCTTCGCGGCCCGAGACCCGGCGCCCGCTGGACCTGGTCGGCATGGCGCTGCTGATGGTGGGCGTGGGCGCCATCGCGCTGGCCATCGTGCAGGCCGACTCGCCCACGTGGCGGCGCGGCGATCTGCTTGCCGCGGCGGCCACGGGCATGGTGGCGCTGGCCGCGTTCGTCGCGTGGGCGCGCGCCGCGGCGGCGCCGCTGCTCGATCTGAGCCTGTTCCAGCATCGCACCTACCGCTACGTGAATCTGGCCACGCTGGCTTTCGGCATGGCATTCGCGATGATGTTCTTCGCGTTCTTCTTCTACATGATGGGCATCTGGCACTACAGCATGCCGCTGGCCGGCCTGGCCATCACGCCCGGCCCGCTGCTGGTGATACCCGCCGCGATCATCACCGGCCGGCTGGCGGCGCGGCACGGGCACCGGCCCTTTCTGGCCAGCGGCTCGCTGGTCTATGCCTGCGCGGGCCTGTGGTTCTTGCTGGTGCCCGGCGCCGAGCCCGACTACCTGCGCCACTGGTTGCCGGGCCTGCTGCTCAGCGGCCTGGGGGTGGGCATGGTGCTGCCCGCGCTGTCGGCGGCGGCGGTCAGCCGCTTGCCGGCCCGGCACTACGCGGTGGGCAGCGCGGTAAACCAGGCCACGCGCCAGATCGGTTCGGTAATGGGCGTGGCGGTGACTGTACTGTGGCTGGGCGCAGCCACGCTGCAGCGCGCCGACTTCACGCCGGTGTACGGCATGCATGTCGCGCTGGCCTTGCTGACGGGCCTGCTGTGCCTGGCGGTGGACACGCACCCGCGATCGCTGGCCGCGGCATCGCGCTGAACACCGTGTTGCGCAACGCGCCGCGGCGCGCCGCCGTTCAGCGCGCCGTCATGTTCGGCGCGCCCGCATACGTACCGATTTAAGCGGGCTTTCAGTTAGGCCCGCGAATCACGTCAATACATGCATTGGCGGGAACAAAATTCGCGCGGCCCTGCTCATATATCGCAGCAGGGCGCGCACGTGCGGCCACGCGCCGGCACAGCCACACCCTCGCTATCCGTTCTGTCGCCGACCGGCGGCGCCGCATCGCACCGATGCGCGGCCGCACCTGCCCGGCATTCGAGGAGACCCAAAAACATCATGCGAAAAGCGCTTTCCTTCCTGGCCCTTGCAGCGGCCATGCTGTTGTCCACGCCCGTGCTTGCGCAAGGCAGCAATATCAAGGGGCTGTACCTGGTCACCGACTATCCCGCCGTCACCGCGCAGCCCGGCACCACCTCATCCGTCAGGCTGCAGCTGCGCAACTACGGCCTGCCGCCCGAGCGGCTCGGGCTCAGTGTCGATGGCGTGCCCGATGGCTGGACCGCCACCCTGCTGGGCGGCGGGCAACCCGTCGCCGCGGCCATGCCCAGCACCGACGACAGCGTCTCGCTGCAACTGCAGCTGAAAGTGCCCGCCGACGCGGGCACGCAGCCGCGCACCCTGACCGTGGTGGCCGAAGGCGACGGCCAGCGCATCGCGCTGCCGTTGCACATCATGCTGGCCAAAGAACTTCCCACCAAGCTCACGCTGGACACCAAACTGCCGGCCATCAAGGGCGGCGCGCAATCGCCGTTCGACTACTCGCTGACGGTGAAGAACGACAGCGGCAAAGACCTGACCGTCAGCTTCGCGGCCAAGGCGCCGCAGTACTTCGACACGCGCTTCACCGAAGGCTACGGCAGCCAGCAGATCAGCGCGCTGCCGATCAAGGCCGGCGAATCGAAAGACATCAAGCTCACCGTGCGTCCGCCCGGCAACACCGAGCCCGGCAGCTATCCGGTGCAGGTCGTGGCCAGCGCCGATGGCATCGAAGCGTCCAGCCAGCTGAAGCTGGACATCGTGGGCCAGCCGCACCTGCAGCTGTCCGGCCGCGACGGCCTGATGAGCGGCAACGCGCAGGCCGGCAAGGCCTCGTCGATACCGGTGCTGATCCGCAACGACGGCGGCGCCGCCGCCGACAACGTCGCGCTGTCGGGCAGCGGCCCATCGGGCTGGAAAGTCGAGTTCGAACCCAAGACCATCGAACACCTGGCGCCGGGCCAGCAGGTTGAAGCGCAGGCCAGCATCACGCCGTCCGAGCGTTCGCTGGCGGGCGACTACATGACCCACCTTACCGCCTCCGCCAACGGCCAGTCGGCCAGCGGCGACTTCCGCATCACCGTTTCCACGTCCAGCCTGTGGGGCATCGTCGGTGTCATCATTCTGGCCATCGCCGTGCTGATCCTGGTGGGCGCCGTTGCGAGGTTCGGACGCCGATGAACGACTACCTGATCGAAGCGCAGGGCGTAACCAAGCGGTACGGCAGCCTGCGCGCCGTCGACGACGTGTCGTTCCAGGTCGGGCGCGGCGAAATCTTCGGCCTGCTCGGCCCCAACGGGGCCGGCAAGACCACCACCATCTTGATGCTGTTGGGCCTGACCGACGTCAGCGCGGGCTCGGTGCGCGTCATGGGCCGGGACCCCCAGCGCGATCCCCTGGGCGTGAAGCGCCAGCTGGGCTACCTGCCCGACGCTGTCGGTTTCTACGACTACCTGTCGGCGCGCGACAACCTGGCCTATACGGCGCGGCTGCTGGGGCTGGACGCGAGCGCGCGCGGCGCCCGCATCGACCAGGCCCTGGCGCGCATGCGCCTGTCGGACGTGGCCGACCGGCGCGTGGCCACGTATTCGCGCGGCATGCGGCAGCGGCTGGGGCTGGCCGAGATCATCATGAAAGACGCGCGCGTGGCCATCCTGGACGAACCCACCTCGGGCCTGGACCCGCAGTCCACCGAAGAATTCCTGGAGCTGATCCGCGCCCTGAAGGCCGATGGCGTCACCGTGCTGCTGTCGTCGCACCTGCTGGATCACATGCAGCGCATCTGCGACCGCGTGGCGCTGTTCCGGCGCGGCCGCATCGCGCTGATGGGCAGCGTGCCCGAACTCGCGCGGCAGGTGCTGGGCACCGGCTTCTCGGTCGACGTACAGGCCGACGGCGAAGGGCTGGATGCGCATCTGCGCCAGGTGCGCGGCGTGCACGCCGTCGATATCGTGGCGCCGGGCCACTATCGCCTGCTGGCCGAAGACGACGTACGCGCCGACGCCGCGCGCGCGGTCGTGCAGGCCGGCGGCGACCTGCATCGCCTGTCGGTCGACCTGCCCAGCCTGGACGCCATCTACAACCGCTACTTCCACGATGCCGAAGCCGGCACCCCGGAGAACCATCATGCAAAAGCGTAAAGGTTCGCCCTGGAAAGGGCTGGGCGCGGTCACGCTGAAAGAGTTCGCCGACCACCTGAGCAGCGCCCGCATGCGGGTGCTGGAATGGCTGATCGTGCTGACGGCCGCGGCCGCGCTGTACGGCGCCCTGCAGCAGATCCGCAATACCACGGCCGAAGATCCGTTCGTGTTCCTGCGGGTGTTCACCACGGCGCAGGCGCCCATGCCCTCGTTCGCATCGCTGCTGGGGTTCCTGATCCCCCTGATGGCGATCGGGCTGGGATTCGACGCCATCAACGGCGAATACTCGCGCCGCACCATGAGCCGGCTGCTGTCGCAGCCCATTTACCGCGACGCGCTGCTGCTGGGCAAGTTCCTGGCGGGCCTGGCCACCCTGGCCATCAGCCTGCTGTGCCTGTGGCTGATCGTCATCGGCGTGGGCCTGCTGGCGCTGGGCGTGCCGCCCAGCGGCCAGGAAGTGACGCGTTCGCTGCTGTTCCTGCTGATGGCCCTGGCATATGCGGGCGTATGGCTGGCCCTGTCGATGCTGTTCTCGGTGGTGTTCCGCTCGGCGGCCACCTCGGCGCTGGTATCGCTGGGCCTGTGGCTGTTCCTGGCCCTGCTGTGGCCGCTGCTGTCGTCGGCCCTGGCGCAGGCCATCGCGCCGCCGGACCTGGCCTCGCAGCTGCTGGGCCAGCCCAGCCTGCCCACCCTGGAATGGCAGCACGCCCTGCAGCGGCTGTCGCCGGCGCAGCTGTTCAACGAGTCCATCATCGCCATCCTCAGCCCCATGACCCGCGCCATCGGCCCGATTTTCCTGGATCAGCTCGAAGGCGCGGTGATGGGCGCCCCGCTGGCGCTGGGCCAGAGCGTGCAGATCGTCTGGGCCCAGGCGGTGGGCCTGATCGCCGGCGTCATCCTGCTGTTCGCGCTGACGTACGTGGTGTTCCAGCGGCAGGAGGTGCGAGCCTGAGCCTGGTGTGCATGCGCCGCCCCGGGTATGGCAAAATTTCTCCGCCATACCCATTCCCACGATGCCATGCCTACCCCACGCGCCGCCTTCCCGTACGACTATGCCCGTGTCGAGCAGGTGGTGGCCGAGTATGTGCCGCAGTGGCGCGGCATGCGGTTCGACGCGGTCGTGGCGATTGCGCGCGGCGGGCTGCCGGCGGCGCTGATCGCCAGCACCGCCCTCGACCTGCCGCTGCACGCGCTGTCGTACGAGCGCCGCACCCGCAAGGTATCGTGGTTCACCGCGCAGGTTCCGCCCGCCGGCGCGCGCGTGCTGCTGGTCGAAGACATCGCCGGGCGCGGCACCACGCTGTCGGACAGCATCGATTTCCTGGCCGCGGCGGGCTACGCATTCAAGGTCTTCACGCTGGCCTACGACGCCGAATCGCGGGTGCGGCCGGACTTCGGCGTCGAGATCCCGCCGGGCCTGCGCGCCTGGTTTCCCTGGGAACGCGAGTCGGTCACCCCGGCCTACGACGCCACCCGCAACCTGCCGCGCCAGCCCGCCGACGCCTATGCGTCATGGGCCATCGACCTGGACGGCATCCTGCTGCCCGATCTGTCGCCCGGCCTGTATGACACCGACCTGGCCGCCACGCTGGCGCGGCGCGACCTGCTGCTGCCCTGCGAGGTGCTGCCAGCGCGCGACCTGAGCCGGCTTACCATCATTACCGGCCGCCCCGAGCAAGACCGCGCCCGCACCCAGGGCTGGCTGCGCCGCCATGGCTTTCACGGCAGGCTGGTCATGCGCGACGAAACCCGCCACAGCGCCGGGCAGACGGCCGAACACAAGGCGCAGGCCATCATGGACGGCTGCCACACGCACTTCATCGAAAGCGACATGGCCCAGGCGCTGGAAATCGCCCGCCGCGTCCAGGTGGTGCGCGTGTATTGGTGGAACGGCCAGACCGCCCTGTCGGTATACGCCAGCCACGCCGCCGAACTGGGGCAGTAGGCGGCCGCCGGCGCTACAACGCCAGCGTGCCCTGCGCCGCCCCCAGCGGAAAGCGGCGGGTGTACAGCCGCACCACCAGCCCCGGCCCCCGCAAGGCCTGCACCAGGTCGGCGCGCAGGGCCAGCGCGCCCTGCGCCCTGTCTTGGCCGCGCAGCAAGTGGGCGATCACCGGGCCGCGCGCATCATGCCCCGACGGCGGCGCGTGCAGCGCCAGGACGATGACGGCATCGCCGGCCATCACCCCGGCCTGCGCATCGAAGCGCAGTGCCGCGCCGGGCAGATCGATTTCATAGCGCACCCGCGCGCCGCCCTGCCCCACGGTCTGCAGGCGCAGCGTGCCGCGCCGGGGCGCCGGCGCGCGGCCGTGCTGCAGGGGCGGCGTGGTAAACGGCGCGCGGCGCGGCCGCATGGCCTGTTCCCAGTGCCAGGCGCAGTCCAGCAATTGCTGTTCGGCGTAGTCGCGGCCCAGCAGTTCCAGCCCTACCGGCAGGCCGTCGCGCGTGAAACCGGCCGGCAGGCTCAATGCCGGCATGCCCGTGGCCGCGGCCAGCTGGCTGTTGGCGCCGGCCTGCGCGTCGCCGATCGAGGCCGGGCGGCAGCGCAGGGCGGGGTACGCCAGCACATCGACATTGTGGCGCTTCATGCAGGCCAGCACGGCGCGCCGCAGGCGGCGCCGCACCCGCAGCACGGCTTCGCGGCCCGAACCGTCTTCGTCGCGCAGCCCTTCACGCTGGCGCAGCACCGCATCCAGCCGCTCATGATGCAGGCCCTGCCGCAGGATGTCGGCCAAGCCGCTTACCGGCGCATTGCCCTGCGCCGCCAGGTGGCCGGCCAGCGCCTGGCGGAATTCGAAGGGCGTCAGGCTGCTGGCGGGCAGCAAAGACGCCAGCATGGGGATGTCCACCCCGGCCGGCCGGGCTCCCAGCTGCTCCATGGCGGCCAGCGCGTCGTAGGCCACCGCCGAGACATCTTCTTCGCCGGGCTGCGAGCCGAACAACACGTCGAGAATGCCGATGCGCAGGCCGGCCAGTCCGCCCGGCCGCAGGGCGGCGCGGTATGACGGCGGCACATGCCGCGCCGCGCGCGCCGTGCCGGGGTCGTCGGCGTCGGCGCCCGCGATGGCGTCCAGCACCAGCGCCAGGTCCGCCACCGAGCGCGCCAGGGGCCCCGCGGTGTCCTGGGTGCCCGACAAGGGCACCATGCCGGCGCGGCTGGCCAGGCCGCGTGTCGGGCGCAGGCCCACCAGATTGTTGGCCGCGGCCGGCACGCGTATCGAGCCGCTGGTGTCGCTGCCCAGGCCGGCCGCGGCGAAGCTGGCCGCCACGGCTGCCGCCGTGCCTCCGCTGGAACCGCCGGGCGCCCGGCCGGGCGCGTACGGATTGCACGTCTGGCCGGTCAGCGACGAGATATTGGTGATGCCGCAGGCCAGTTCATGCAGCGTGGCCTTGCCCAGGATGACGGCGCCCGCCGCGCGCAGGCGCCGCACCGCGCCGGCTTCGCGATCCGGCCGCCAGTCCGCCAGGGCCAGCGTGCCGGCGGTGGTGGGCAGCCCCGCCACGTGGTAGTTGTCTTTGACCAGCAAGGGGATGCCATGCAACGGCCCGCGCAGCCGGCCGGCGGCGCGCTCCGCATCCAGCGCGCGGGCCTGCCGCAGGGCGTCGGGATGCAGCGCCGCAATCGCGTTCAGCGCGGGCCCCTGCTGGTCGTACGCGGCAATGCGGCGCAGGCAGGCAAGCACCAGGGCCTGCGAGCTCAAGGCGCCCTGCGCCATCAAGGCCTGCAGGGTCGCGATGTCGGATTCGACGATCGCCCGGTCGGCATCCAGGATGCCGGCGGGTGCGGCGGGAGCATCGCGCATGCCAGCCACTTGGCCGTCAGGCAGCCGCGACGCGCTGATAGATGTGGTTGGCCAGGGCCACGTCTTCCAGGCCGATGCCCACCGACTTGTACACCAGCAAATCGCCCGCGCCCCGGGCCGCGTCGCCGTCCAGCAGCAGCGGCCCCAGCTCGACCAGCTTGTCGCGCGCGCCGGTGCCGGGCCCGGCCATGACCAGTTCGCCGCCTTCGCGCGCGGCCTGGCCGGCCGCCTCGACCACGATCACCGAGGCGCGCCGCAGCACTTCGTCGTCGAGCTCGCGCGTGGAGGGTTTGGATGAGCCGATCGCGGCCACCAGGGCGCCCGGCCTGGGCAGCTTGCCGTCGAACAGGGGCTCGGCCGCGCGCGTGGCGGTAATGATCACGTCGGCCCAGGCCGCCGCGTCGGCGGCGTCGGCGCACGCCACGGGCACCCCGTAGCGCTGCTGCCACTGCGCGGCCAGCCCGGCACCGCCGCTGCGCGAACACAGGCGGAACTCGGCCGCGTAGCCGTCCAGGGCGAAGGCTTCCACGTGCGCCTCGGCCTGCACGCCGCTGCCGTACACCGCCACGCGCCGGCCGGGTCCGGGCCGCAGGCGGTCGGCCGCCACCCGGGTGACCGCCGCCGTGCGCAGCCGCGTCAGGGCGTTGCCCGCCACCGTGCACAGCAGGCGCCCATCGGCGCAGGCGAACAGCGGAATAATGAAGTTGAACTGGCCGTTGATGGTGGGATACACCTTGGCCCCCATGACGCCGGCCCCGGTGTGGATGCCGCCCATCATCGACAGCGACACGCCCGCGTCATGCACGCGCACCCGCTCCTGGATCACGCCGGCATGGCGGCCCAGGTCTTCGAACAGCGCCCGCATGGCGGCCACCGCCTCGCGCATGGTGATCGACTGGGCGACCTGGTCATCGGAAATGAACAACATGGAAAGCTCCCTGCAGGCAATGGACGTTCAGCGGAAATGGCACGCCACCCACTGCGCCGGCTGTTGCGCGCCGGCCGGGCGCGGCGCCAGGGCCGGCTGCTGCTCGCGGCACACCGGCTGCGCCAGCGGGCAGCGCGTATGGAACCGGCAGCCCGAAGGCGGATTGGCCGGGCTGGGCGGGTCGCCCGGCAGCAGGCGCCGCTGCGCCGGCCGGTGCGGGTCGGGCACCGGCACCGCCGACAGCAGGATCTCGGTGTACGGATGCAGCGGGCGCGAAAACAGCGTGTCGCGGTCGGCCACCTCGACGATGCGCCCCAGGTACATCACGGCCACCCGATGGCTGATATGCCGCACCACCGCCAGGTCATGCGCCACGAACAAATAGGCTATACCCAGTTCGCGCTGCAAGTCCATCAGCAAATTGATGACCTGCGCCTGCACCGAGACGTCCAGCGCCGACACCGGCTCGTCGCACACGATCAGCTTGGGGCGCAGCGCCAGCGCGCGCGCAATGCCCAGGCGCTGGCGCTGCCCCCCGGAAAACTCGTGCGGAAACCGGGCCATGGCTTCGGGGCGCAGCCCCACCTTGGCGAACAGCCAGGCCAGTTCATCCTGGCGCGAGCGGCCGCGCTGCAGGTCCGGGAAATTGCGCATCGGCTCGGCCACGATCTGCCCGGCCGACATGCGCGGGCTCAGCGACGCGTAGGGATCCTGGAAGATGATCTGCATGTCGCGGCGGCGCTGGCGCAGCTGTTCGGGCGGCAGCGACAGGATTTCCTCGCCGTCCAGCTTCACCGACCCGCTGGTGGGCTGGATCAGGCGCAGCACCGACTTGCCGGTGGTGGTCTTGCCGCAGCCGGATTCGCCAACCAGGGCCAGCGTCTCGCCGCGCGCCAGCGAGAACGACACGCCGTCCACGGCCTGGACGACGCGCGCGGGCCGGCGCAGCAGCCCGCGCCGGCCCGCGAAGTGCATTTTCAGGTCGCGCACCTCGAGCAGCGGCGCTGCGGTGGAAACAGGCGGGCTGGCCGGCGCATCTTCGCGCCCGGCGCCGCGGTATTCGCCCTGCGTGCTCATACGACGGCTCCTTGCGGTTGGGCGGCCACGCGGGCGGCCTCGAAACAGGCCACCACGTGGTCGCCGCCATGCGCGTCCAGGCCGGGGATCTCGCGCCGGCAGCGCTCGGTGGCGTAGGCGCAGCGGGGGGCGAAACTGCAGCCCTGGCCCAGCTCGCTGGGCGCGGGCACCATACCCGGAATTTCGGCCAGGCGATCGGCCGAGGTATTCATCGACGGCATCGAGGCCATCAACGCGCGGGTGTACGGGTGCAGGGGCCGGTCGAACAGCTCGGCCACCGGCGCCTCTTCGACCTTGCGGCCGGCGTACATCACCACCACGCGGTCGCAGCATTCGGCCACCACGCCCAGGTCGTGCGTGATCATCACGATGCCCATGCCCAGCTTCTGCTGCAGCGAGCGCAGCAGGTCGATGATCTGCGCCTGTATGGTCACATCGAGCGCGGTGGTGGGCTCGTCGGCGATCAGCACTTCCGGATTGCAGGCCAGCGCCAGGGCGATCATGACGCGCTGGCGCATGCCGCCCGACAACTGATGCGGGTATTCGTGCACGCGGCGCGCGGGCTCGGCGATCTGCACCAGCCGCAGCATTTCTTCGGCGCGCCGGTAGGCATCGCGGCGGCTGGCGCCCTGGTGCACCATGACGGTCTCGGCGATCTGCCGGCCCACGGTCAGCACCGGGTTCAGCGAGGTCATGGGTTCCTGGAAGATCATCGAGATGCGGTTGCCGCGGATCCGCCGCATCTGCTTTTCGGTCAGGTCCAGCAGGTTGGCGCCGCGATAGCGCACCTGGCCGCCGGCGTAGCGGCCCGGCGGCGTGGGCACCAGGCGCAATATGGACAGGGCCGTGACGCTCTTGCCGCAGCCGGATTCCCCCACTACGCCCAGGGTGCGCCCGGCCTCTACCCGGTACGACACGCCATCCACCGAGCGCACCGTGCCGGCCACGGTATCGAAATAGGTCGACAGGTTGTCGACTTCCAGCAAGGGCGTGCCGGCCTGGGCCGGCGACGCTGAAGATACGGCCATCGCGGTCTCCTACAAGCGGTTGGCCAGGCGCGGGTCCAGCGCATCGCGCAGGCCGTCGCCCATCAGATTGATCGCCAGCACGGTCACGGCCAGCAGAATGCCCGGATACAGAATCGTGTAGAAGGCCACCGCCACGAAATTGCGGCCCTCGGCCATCATGTTGCCCCAGCTGGGCACCTGCGCCGGCACCCCCACGCCCAGGAACGACAGCACGGCTTCGGTCAGCACCGCGGTGGCCGCGATGAAGGTGGCCTGCACGATCAGCGGCGTGATGGTGTTGGGCAGCACGTGGCGCCACAGAATGACGGGCAGCCGCGTGCCGATGGCATGCGCCGCCTCGACGAACAGCTGTTCGCGCAAAGTCAGCGCCAGCGAGCGCACCAGGCGCACCACGCGCGGGATCTGCGGCACCGTGATGGCGATGATCACGGTTGTCAGGCTGGCGCGGATCACCGCCATCAGCGCGATGGCCAGCAGGATGTCGGGAATGGCCATCATGCCGTCCATGATGCGCATGATCACCGCGTCGGCCCAGCGCACGAAGCCCGCCAGCAGCCCCAGCACCACGCCCAGCAGGCTGGCCAGCACCGCCACGCAGACCGCCACCACCAGCGAGACCCGGCCGCCCCACACGGCGCGGCTGTACACATCGCGACCCAGCGCGTCGGTGCCGAAATAGTGCTCGGCCGAGGGCGGCTTCAGGCGCTGCAGCGGATTGATGGCCAGCGGATCATGGGTGGCTATCCAGGGCGCGGCCAGCGCAATGGCCGCCATCAGCAACAGCAGCAGCATGCCCAGCAGCAGCGTGGGATGCTTGCGTATCCAGCGCCAGCGCCGCGCGCCGGCCGACAGCGCCTGGTGCACCACGGCCGGGCTGTCCACCGGAGAAATCGTACTGTCGGACATTCGGGTCTTCCGGAAAGCAGGTCAGTAACGGATGCGCGGATCGAACAACCGGTAGCTCAGGTCGATCAGCAGGTTGATCAGCACGTAAGTGCCCGCCGAAATCAGCAGCACGCTCTGGATCACCGGGTAATCGTGGTGTTCCACGGCGTCGATCACCAGGCGCCCCAGGCCGGGAATGGCGAATACCGTCTCGGTGACCACCACCCCGCCGATCAGCAGGGCGATGCCCACCCCCACCGTGGTGGCGATGGGAATGGCGGCGTTGCGCAGCGCGTGCTCGAGCACCGGCAGCACCGCCAGCCCCTTGGCGCGGGCGGTGCGGATGTAGTCTTCATGCAGCACTTCCAGCACCGTGGCGCGCGTCATGCGGGTGATCAGGGCGATGTACACCAGAGCCAGGTTCACGCACGGCAGTATCAGGTTGCGCAGCCACGGCCACACGCCGTGCGACAGGCTGGTGTAGCCCTGCACCGGCAGCCACTGCAGCTTGACCGCGAAGCCGTAGATCAGCAGGTAGCCCACCAGGAACACCGGCACCGAAAAGGCCAGCACCGCGAACATCATCACCAGCCGGTCCACCCACGAGCCGGCGCGGTATGCGGCCAGCACGCCCAGCGGGATGGCGATCAGGATCGACAGCGACATGGTCAGCGCCGCGATCGACAGCGTCGGCTCGACGCGCTGCGCCAGCAAGTGGGTGACCGGCACATGCGTGAAGATCGACGTGCCCAGGTCGCCCTGCAGCAGCCGCCCCGCCCACAGCATGAACTGGCGCCACAGCGGCTCGTCCAGGCCCAGCGCCGTATGCAGGCGCGCGATGTCTTCGGCGGTGGCGAAATCGCCGGCGATCAGCGCGGCCGGGTCGCCCGGCGACAGGTGGATCAGCAGGAAGGCGATGACGGCCACCACCAGCATGACCGGCACCACCGACAGCACGCGACGGATCAGGTATCCCATGACGGCTCCGCCAGGACGCGAACGGACGCGGGCTTCACTTGTCCAGCACCCAGACGTTCGGCACGCTCCAGGCCAGGTCGAGGTTCTTCAGCGACTTGTCGGCGGAGAAAGTGCGCGAGAACTGGCCCACCGGGATATTCGGGAAGGCCTGGTAGGCGCGCTCCTGGAAGCGGTCGAGCAGCTGCTTGCGCTGGGCCGGATCCACCGCGGCGATCCATTGCGCGCGCAGGGCATCGAGTTCCTTGTCGCAGGGCCAGCCCGGCAGCGTGTTGCCGCAGCTGGCGGCCAGATAGGTGTTGTTCAGCGGCGAGTTCACGTTGAACTCGGACGCCGACGACAGGAACACATTCCAGCCGCCCTGGTTCAGCGGCGACTTCTTGCTGCGGCGCGCGGTCATCGAGGCCCAGTCCATCGACTGGATGTCCAGGTTCATGCCCAGTTCCTGCAGGGCCTGGACGGCGACCAGCGTGGCCGAATTCAGGTAGGTGGGCGTGGTGGGCAGCATCACGACGATTTTTTCGCCCTTGTAGCCCGACTCGGCCAGCGCCTGCTTGGCCGCGGCCAGGTCGGGCTTGGCGTACGGCTTGGAGCCGGCGTCGGTGGCGTTGGGCGAGCCGCAGATGAAGAAGGTGGCGCAGTAATCGCGGCGCAGGTCGGGCGGATACCCCATGGCGGCCACGAACTTGGCCTGGTCGATCACGTGCGCCACCGCCTGGCGCGCCTTGATATTGTTGAACGGCGGCAGCGCCTGGTTCAGCACCATGTAGGCCTGGTTCTGCTCGATGACGCCCACCTTGATGCCGGCTTCGGCGCGCAAGGGCTCGATGTAATCGGGCGGCGTCTGCTCGATCATGTCGACTTCCTTGTTCTTCAGCGCGGCCACGGCGCTGTTGGAGTCGGGCAGCACCACCCATTCGACGCGGTCGACATGCGAGCGCTTGCTGCCGGCCAGGCCCGACGGCGCTTCGCTGCGGGCAACGTAGCCGGGGTTGCGCACGAACACCACCTTGCTGCCCGGCAGCCATTCATCGCGCTTGAACAGATAGGGGCCCGAGCCCACCACTTCGGTCAGGGGACGGTCGGCCGGCATCTTGGCCAGCCGTTCGGGCAGGATGAACGCCGGGTAGCTGGACACCTTGGCCAGGCCGTCGAGCACCAGGCCGAACGGGCGTTCGAGCGTCAGCGTGAAGGTCTTGTCGTCCACGGCCTGCCACTTGCCGCCGGCCGCGCTCAGGGCGCGGCCGATGTTGTCGCGCGCCGTCCAGCGCTGCAGCGAGGCCACGCAGTCGGCCGCCTTCACCGGCTGGCCATCGCTGAACTTCAGGCCGTCGCGCAGGACGAAGGTCCAGGTTTTCTTGTCTTCCGAAGCCTTGTAGCTGTCGACCATCTGCGGCTGCGGCTCGCCCTTGGCATCCATGGCAAACAAGGTGTCGTACACCATGTAGCCGAAATTGCGCGTGATGTAGGCGGTGGTGAAGGTCGGGTCCAGCACCTTCAGGTCGGCGTGCGGCACGATGCGCAGCGTCTTGTCCTGGGCCTGCGCGCCGGCCGGCGCCAGCACGCAGGAAACAGCCAGCGCCGTGGCGGCAAGGGCGGTCAGCAGTCGGTTCTTTTTCATGGAGTCATTCTCCTGGGTATGTCGAATACTTCAATGGGTATGTCGAATACTGCTGGATGGGCCGCCGGCTACAGCGGCCACTTGGGCAGGCGGATTTTCTTGTACGGCAGGGTCTTCCAGTCGGGCGTGGCCACCCCGCGGCCGCCCACGTAGATGACGTGCCGCGCCACGGTCGAGAACGACGCGTAGAAATGCTGGGCCGATTTCACCACCACGATCTTCCTGGCGGACAGGTCGCAGTCGAGCTGCGTGAACAGGTTCACATTGATAGCCTGGTTGCGCACCGAGGTCAGCACGATCTCGATGCCCTGCGCCTCTACCAGCGCGCAGTCGCCCATTGCCGCGGGCGCTCCCGACAGGCCCGTCATGACCATGTCGCGCTTGAGCGCCTTGACCGTACAGCTCACGTCCACCGGATCGCCCGACAACGGGCCGATCTTGCCGCCCAGCCGCATCGGCAGAGTTGCGCCGGGCTGCGCGTCGAAAGCGATGCGCACCGCCACCGGATCCCACAGCGGGCCCAGCGCCACATTGCCGATGCCGCGCTCGAGCAGGCGGCGCAGAATGAAAGTGGAATCGCCGGGCGCGCCGCTGCCGGGGTTGTCGGGGCGGTCGGCCAGCACCACCGGCCCGCCATCGAATGCCAGGGCCTCGTCCAGCGCCTCGTCGATGCTGCGGTAGGGCACCATCAACTGTTCGCGCAGCCCGATCAGTTCGTCGGCCAGCTGGCGGGCCAGCCGGGCGGCCGCATCGGCGTCGCCGTCGCTGTACACCAGCACCTTGGTGCCCATCTCGGGCACGTCGCCGGTGGCGAAGCCCTGCGCCACCGATATCGACAGGATGCCGTCGCGGCCTTCCATTTCCTGGATGCGGCGCACAAAGCCGCGGGCCGGATCGCGCGAGGTGTGCATGGGCACGATCATTTCACAGTCGACCAGCGCGGCCCTGGGCGCGATGCGGCCTTCATGGGCCGCCACGCACAGGGTGACCAGCTCTTCGGCGCGCTCGCGGATATCGGTATGCGGGTATTCCTTGAACAGCACCAGCACGTCGGCCTGCTCTACCATGGCCGGCGTCAGGTGCGCGTGCGGATCGAGCTCGGCGCCCACGACCACGCCGGGGCCGACCAGGGCGCGCACGCGCGCCAGGATGTCGCCTTCGCAATCATCGTAGCCGTCGGCCACCATCGCGCCATGCAGACCCAGCAGCACGATATCGACCGGCATGGCCCGCCGCAGGTCGGCCAGCAGTTCGTCGCGCAGGGTCTCGTACGCCGCGCGGGTGGTGGTGCCGCCGGGCTGCGCCGACGTGACCATGCCTTCGTGCAGCTCCCAGCCCAGCGGCTTGCCGCGCAGCCGGGCCACGTACAAGGGCGCCCCGGCGAAGGTGACGGTATCGGGATGGGTGCCGGCGGGGTAGTAGTCGCGGTCGCGAAACGATGCCAGGCTGGTGGGCATCGGGGCGAAGGTATTGGTTTCCGTTCCCAGACCGCCACTGAATACGCGCATGATCGTCCTCTGCAAGCGGGAGAAGGACATGCGCGCCAGGACGCGGCGCGCCGGCGCGGGCCGGCGCGGCTGCATGCCGTGCCGCAGTGCGCGGCACGGGCCTGAATCATGTTTTCCCCCTGGGATTGTTGTTCAATCGGGAAAAGCCCCGCCTGCGGGTCGCGGCGGTCGCGTTATCGTCATCGCCCGCATGAACGGGCCGATGCAAGGCTCATCATGCAATCGTGCCCTGGCGCGGCACAAATAGCAAACGCAGCAGTACTCATAACCTTTTGGCATGGGGACCGCGGCGCAATGACCGCCTGGCGGCTCGCCTCAAGAAGCCTGCGCGGGGCCGGCGAGTTCGGCGATCAGGCGGCCCACGGCGCTCCAGTCGTCGTCGGCATGGCCGGTGTTGCACAATGCCTCGAGCCACTGCAAGGTGGCCGCGGCCATCGGCAGGCAGGCGCCGGCATCGCGCGCGGCATCCATCGCCAGGCGCAGGTCTTTGCGCATCAGGCCGGCGCGGAATCCCGGCTTGAAGTCGCCCTGCAGCAGGCGCAGCGCATTCTTCTCGAGAATGGCGCTGCGCGCCGCGCCGCCCAGCAGGGCCTCGCGCACGGCAGCCGGATCCACCCCGCTGCTGCGCGCCAGCGAAAATGCTTCGGCCACGCCCAGCATCACCGCGCTGACGGCTACCTGATTGCAGGCCTTGGCCACCTGCCCGGCGCCGTTGCCCCCCACACGCACCACGCGCGAGGCGATCGCCTGCAAGTACGGCAGGCACGCGTCGAAGTCCGCCTGCGCGGCCCCCACCATGCAACTGAGCGCGCCCTGTTCGGCGGCCTGCTGCCCTCCGCTGACCGGCGCGTCCAGCAGCGCCACGCCCTGTTCGGCCAGGCGCCGGGCATGGCAGCGGGTGGCCGACACCGCAATGGTGCTGGTGTCGATCACATAGCTGCCGGCAGGCAGCGTCGACGCCAGGCCCTGGGGGCCGAACAGCACGGCTTCGACCGCCGCGGTGTCCGACAGGCACAGCATCGCCACGTCTACCATGCCGCCCAGCTCGGCCGGCGTGGCGGCGCGGCGGGCGCCCGCCGCGGCCAGCGCGGCCTCGGCATCGCGGCCGCGATTGTGCACCACCACCTCATGGCCGCGGCGCAGCAGCGATGCGGCCATGCCGCGCCCCATGATGCCCAGGCCGATGAATCCGATGGCGCCAGGCTTGGTATGCGATGTCATGATGCGAGTCTCCTGTCCGGGAAATGCGCGGCCGGCTACTTGCGGGCCGCGCGTATGGCTTCGAGCGAATTGCCGATCAGCACGTAGCTGTCGTTGATTTCTTTCTGGAAGGCGGGGCCGTCGGCATAATCCGTGGTCAGTCCGCTGCGCTCGGCGTAGGCTTTCCACGACGGGCTCTGCAGGGCATCGTGGAATACCCGGTTCAGGTAGCGGTACACCGGCTCGGGCAGGCCCGCCGGCGCCAGCAGCCCCTTCATGTTGTCCAGCGCAATGGGATAGCCCAGCTCGGTCATGGTGGGGGTATCGGGCAGCGCCGGCACGCGCGACTTCGAAAACAGCGCAATGGGACGAATCTTGCCGGCGTCGATCAGACCGCGCACTTCCTCGGGCGCGCCGAAGGCCATGTCGATCTCGCCCGCGGCCAGCGCGGTCAGCGAAGCGGCGGCCCCCTTGTAGGGCACATGCAGGAAGCGCAGCCCGCTATTGGCCTCGAAGGCCAGCATGGTCGAGTGGAACAGGCTGCCGTTGCCCGTGGAGCCGTAGCTCAGCGCCTCGGGCTTGCCCTGCGCGGCGGCGATCAGCGCCTTCATGTCGCGATAAGGCGAGTTCACATTCACCGCCAGCACCGAGGGCAGGCGCGCCGCTTTCAACACAGGCGTGAAATCGCGGCGCGGGTCGTAAGAGATTTTCTGGTGGTTGCCCACGGACGTCGTTTCGCTGCCGCCGCCCACGAACAGCTTGTAGCCGTCAGGCTTGGCCGCGGCGATCTCCTGGGCGGCCAGCACGCCGGCCACGCCGGGCTTGTTGATCACCACCACCGGCACCGGCACGGTGTTCTTGACCGCCTCGGACAGCTGGCGGGCGATCTGGTCGGCCGAGCCGCCCGGCGCGAAGCCGACCAGTATCTCGATGGGATGGGTGGGGGTCCAGTCCTGCGCGGCGGCGGGGCTGGCCAGGGCGGCGGCCAGCGCGGCGCCGGCCAGCCATTTGAAGGCGGTGCTCATGAGTGTCTCCTCCGCTTCCGGGAAGCAGGGTTGTCGTTATAGGCCCAGGCACTCTAGCAACAACGATACTCAGAAGAAAGTGATAAATTTCCCTCGACTTTCATCGATTTCAGGCATCAATGCCGTGCCGGCCGGGCGGCGCGCCAGGACAGCCCGCATGACCTTCAAGCAACTCGAAGCCTTCTACGCCGCCGCGCTGTCCTCCAGTTTCGCGGCGGCGGCGGCGCACATCCATGTATCGCAGTCGTCGTTGTCCAAGCGCATCACCGAGCTGGAGGCCGACCTGGGCAAAACGCTGTTCGACCGCAGCGGCCACCGTTCGGTGCTGACGCGCGAAGGCGAGACCCTGCTGCCGCTGGCGCGCGAGATGCTCAGCGCCGCCAATCGCGCGCGCGCCGCCGTGGGCACCGACGACGGCCTGCAGGGGGTGTGCCGCTTCGGCATGGGCGAACTGGCGGCCATGAGCTGGCTGCCCAAGTTCGTGGCCCGCTGCCGCAAAGACTATCCCGAACTGCGCCTGGAACCGCATGTGGACGTGGGCCAGAACCTGGAGCGCCGGGTCGAGGCCGGCGAACTGGATTTCGCGGTGGTGGCGGGCTGGTCGTCGCGGCCCTCGATAGCCTCGCACACCATCGCCGAGGTGCGTTACACGTGGGCCGGCGCGGCCGCCCAGCTCGACGGCCTGCGCGTGCTGACGCCCGCCGGCCTGCAAGGCATGACGGTGATCACCATGCCCGCGGGCGCGGGGTCGACGCGCATCTTCGAAGCCTGGCTGCAGGAGAACAACCTGAGCGTGTCGCGCCAGCTGACCTGCAACAACATGGGCGCCATTGCCGGCATGGTGGCGGCCGGCGTGGGCGTAGGGTTCTTTCCGGAAGGCTGGATGCGCACCCTGTACGACAAGCACGCCATCCGCGCCATCGAGAGCGACCCGCCGCTGCGGCGGCTGCATTATTCATTCCAATGCCGGCGCGACGACATCCGGCCGCTGGTCACCGCCATGCGCGAGCGCGTCATAAGCGAAGTCGACTTCGCGGCCCCCCACCCCTTGTGGTGATGGCAGCGCGCCGGACAGGCGCCGGCTACATCAGGCAGGGCAGGCTGTCGAAATCGGCCGCCTGGGTCGCCAGCCTGCGCAGCTGCTGCACCATGGGGCGCGTATCGTCGCGCCGCCATTGGAAGGTGTAGGCCAGGGGCCGCAGCGGCGGCAGCCGGCCCAGCTCTTGCAGGTGGCCGCGCCGGACCAGTTCGGCCGCCCAGGCGCGCGGCAGAAAGCCGATGCCCAGGCCTTCTTTCAGCAGGCCCGCCACCGCGCCCAGGTTTTCGCAGGTCATGCGCCGCCCCGCGGCCACCTGGTGTTCAACCAGCCATTCATCCAGGATGCGCACCGTGCCGGCGCTGTTGGGCAGCGTCACCAGCGTCTGTCCGGCCACATCCTGCGCGCGCAGCGGCCGCTCTCCGGGGTACAGGCTGGGCGCGGCCACCCACACGAACTGCACCTGGCCGATGCTGTGCGAGGCGATGGCGGTGCGCGTGGACGGCCCGGCAATGATGGCGAAATCCAGTTCGCCGTCTTCCAGCCGGGTTTCCAGCAGCTGGCCCAGGCTGGCATGCGGCTCTACCGACAGGTCGGGATGCGTGCGCTGGATCAGCGAGATCAGGCGCGGCATCCAGGTCAGCGCGGTCAGCTCGCCCGCGCCGAAGCGGCAGCGCCCCGACAGCGTGCGCGCGTCGTTGGCCCGGCTCATGAAATGTTCGGCGCTGTGCAGCACGTCGCGGGCGTGGGCCAGCAGGCGGTCGCCCAGCGGCGTCAGCACCGCGCTGCGGCTGTCGCGGTTGAACAGGGCGGCGCCGATGGCCGATTCCAGTTCGCCGATACGCTTGGACAACGATGACACCGAGATATTCAGGCGGCCGGCCGCCACCGAAAAATTCTTGCAGGTGGCCGCCCAATAGAAGGCTTCGAGCTGCTTGAGCGTCATGACACTTGAAAAAAATAGAATGGATTTCACCAAATAAATTCGCTTTATTCTAACTTTTCGGCCCGCTATAGTGCGTCCATCCCGCCCGCCGACCGGGCATGCCTGCCGGAACCGCCATGACCCTGCCCGCCGAACCGAGCCCGTCGCCCGACCGGCCCCGCCCGCCCTATGTGCCGCCGCGCCCGGTGCGCCATTTCCTGTCGCTGCACGATTTCGAGGCCGCGGCGCGGCGCCACCTGCCCCGCCCCATCTTCGAGTATGTGGCCGGCTCGGTCGAAGACCGCCAGGCCGAGCACGACAACCGCAATGCGTTTTCCCGCTACGGCTTCCGCACCCGCGTGCTGGTGGACGTATCGGCCCGGCGCCAGGACATCGAACTGTTCGGCCAGCGCTACGCCTCGCCCGTGGGCATCGCCCCCATGGGCATCGCCGCCCTGACCGCCTACCGCGGCGACATCGTGCTGGCGCGCGCCGCGCGGGCGGCCGGCGTGCCCTGCATCATGAGCGGCTCGTCGCTGATCCGCCTGGAAGAAGTGATGGACGCCGCCCCCGGCACGTGGTTCCAGGCCTACCTGCCCGGCGACGAATCACAGATCGGCGCGCTGATCGACCGCGTGGCGGCCGCCGGCGTGCAGACGCTGGTGCTGACGGTGGACACGCCCGTGCAGGCCAACCGCGAAAACAACGTGCGGGCCGGCTTCAGCACGCCGCTCAAGCCCGGCCTGGGGCTGGCGTACCAGGGCCTGACGCATCCGCGCTGGCTGCTGGGCACATTCCTGCGCACGCTGGCCCGCCACGGCATGCCGCACTTCGAGAACAACTACGCCACGCGCGGCGCCCCCATCCTGTCCAAGCGCGTGCTGCGCGATTTTTCCGACCGCGGCCACCTGACCTGGACCCACGTGGCGCAGATCCGCCGCCGCTGGCAGGGGCCGATGGTGGTCAAGGGCATCCTGGGCGCGGCCGATGCGCGGCGCGCGCGCGAACAGGGCATGGACGGCATCATCGTGTCCAACCATGGCGGCCGGCAGCTCGACGGCGCGGTGTCGCCGCTGCGCGTGCTGCCCGAAATCCTGGAACAGGCGGGCGGCATGGCGGTCATGCTCGACAGCGGCGTGCGGCGCGGCACCGACGCCATGAAGGCCCTGGCGCTGGGCGCGCACGGCGTGTTCGTGGGCCGGCCCTTCAACTACGCCGCGTCGGTGGCGGGCGAAGACGGCGTGCGCCATGCCTTGCAGCTGATGCGCGACGAGATCGCCCGCAACATGGGCATGCTGGGCATTACCTGCCTGCAGGAACTCGACCGCTCGTTCCTGATGCCGCTGGATTGACGCCGGCGCGGCACACCCACCCGGACACGCGCCGGGCAATGTCGCCGCTGTTGTCGTCCATCATCAGCATGTGGGAATTGCCGCGCACGCCCATCTCGGCCAGCCGCCAGGTTTCGACAGCGGCGCCCTGGGCCGCCAGGGCCTGGGCGTACTGGCTGCCCGAGGCCGCCAGGCGCTGCCACAGCGGCGTGGCGTCCAGGTAGTCGCCGTACACAAACAGGAACGGCTTGCCGGCAACCGCCGGCCCCAGCACCGGCTCGGCAAAGCCCGAAGGCTCGATGGCGACCACGCCGCGCACCAGCGCCGGCCGTTCGTGCAGGGCGCGAAACGCCACTTCGCCTCCATGGCTGTGCGCCACCACCAGGCAGGGGCCGACGCGGTCCAGCACCGCGCACAGGCCGCGCAGGGCCGCATCGTTGTTGCCCACCCAGCGCGGCACGGCATGCTGGATGAACATGTCGAAGGCGGCCAGCGGGAACCGTAGCCCATCGAAGCCGCGCCGCTGCGCGAAGCCTTCGGGCGCCCCGAAACGGAACAGCGACCAGCTTTCTTCGGCATTGCGGATGATGGGCGCATCGGGCCAGACACTGCCGAACGGCGCCCAGCCGGCGCGGCCGCGCTCGACGTTGTCCACCACATACACCGCATGCCCCAGGCGCAGCAGGTGCTGCAGCCAGCCCGGCCGGCCGTCGGGCGTGGTTTCCCACATGGCGCCGGTCATGCCGCCGCCGTGCAGCAGCACCAGCGGCAAGGGCTGGCTGCGCCGCGCGGGCACGAAGTACTGCACGTAGGCCTGTTCGAAGTGGTAGTGCCCATTGGGGTCGTACTGCAGCGACGCCGTGCGCGTGAACGCCACGCTGCGCACGGGTTCGCCCGCGATGCGCACCGGCCTGCCGCCGGCAAAGAAGCTGCCGAAGTCGGCCAGTTCCAGCGGCTGCGTCATGGCTTGGCCAGCGGGCACTGGCTTTGCGCCAGCGGCCAGGCCAGCGCCTGGCCCGGAATGGTGCGCACCACGCGGTAGTAGTCCCAGGGCTGGCGGGATTGCGCCGGCGCCTTGACCTGCGCCAGCAGCATGTCGCGCACCACCAGCCCGTCGGCGCGGATGCGGGCGTTCAGGCTGAAGGCGTCGTCGATGGGCAGCGCCTTCATCTTGGCCATGACGGCCTGGCTGTCGGTGGTGCCCGCCGCCTGCACGGACTTCAGGTAGTGGCGCACGGCCCCGTACACGCCGGCCTGCAAGAAGGTGGGAGGATGGCCGACGCGCGCCTGGAATTGCTTGCTGAATGCGCGCGTGCCGTCATTCATGTCCCAATAGGACGGCACGGTCAGGTAAGTGGACTGCGCCGCCTGCAGGCCCAGGCTGTGCACGTCCGTCAGCAGCAGCAGCATGGCCGCCAGCTGCTGCCCGCCCTGGCCGATGCCGAACTCGGCGGCCTGCTTGATGGCCATGATGGTGTCGCCGCCGGCGTTGGCCACGGCCACGATCCGCGCCTTCGACGCCTGCGCCTGCAGCAGGAACGACGCGAAATCCGATGCGTTGAGCGGGTGATACACCGTGCCCAGCACCTTGCCGCCGTTTGCGGCGACCACCGCCGTGGTGTCGGCGGCCAGCTGCTTGCCGAACGCGTAGTCCGACGCCAGGATGAACCAGGTCTTGCCGCCTTCCTGCACCACGGCGTCGGCCGTGCCGCGCGACAGCGCATAAGTGGTGTAGGTCCATTGCACGCCATAGGGCGAACACTGCGCCTGCGTCAGCGCCGTGGTGCCTGGGCTGGAAAAGATCACCAGCTTTTTCTTTTCGCGCGCCACGGCCTGCACGGCCAGAGCCACGGACGAATTGGGCACATCCACGATCACATCCACGCCATCGGCGTCGTACCACTGGCGCGCCATGCTGCTGCCGATATCCGGCTTGTGCTGGTGGTCGCCCACCACCAGGGTGACAGGCTTGCCCAGCACCTTGCCGCCCATTTCCTGGATGGCCATGCGGGCGGCCTCGACCGAGCCCTTGCCGGTGGCGTCGGCCGTTACGCCGGCCATGTCGGTCAGTACGCCGATCTTGACGCCATCGGCGTCATTGGCGCGGGCCAGGCCTGCCGCCCCCAGGGCCAGGCACGCCAGCCAGGCCGCGGCGCGGCGGCTTGCGGAATTTTTCATGATTGATGTCTCCCCCGTCGCGGCGCCGCGCGCACATGCGAGCGGCCCCGGCCCGCATAAAGTACGGCGAAAGCCCGGGCCGCGCAATGGCCCGGTCAGGGTGTGGGCGCGGCGCGCAGGTCGGCCAGGAAACGGTCCTTCCAGGCCGCGAGGTCGTGCGTGCGTAGGCCCTGCAGCAAACTGCGGTGGCGTTCGGCGCGCTCGGCCAGCGGCATGCGCAGCGCCCGGTCGAGCGCAAGCGCCATGTCTTCCGGATCGTACGGATTCACGATCAGCGCGGCGTCTTTCATCTGGCAGGCGGCGCCGGCGAACTGCGACAGCACCAGCACCCCGGGGTCGTCCGCCGGCTGGGCGGCCACGTATTCCTTGGCCACCAGGTTCATGCCGTCGCGCAGCGGCGTCACCAGGCCGACCTGCGACGCCCGCAACAGCGGCATCAGGGTCGCCCTGGCGTACGAGCGGTTGATATAGCGCAGCGGCGCCCAGCCCAGCTCGCCCCATTTGCCGTTGATGCGGCCGGCGGAGCGGTCCAGTTCGCGGCGGATCTCGCGGTACCCCTGCACATCCGAACGCGACGACTGCGCCAGCTGCACGAACGACACATGGCTGCCATGATCGGGCTCGATTTCCAGCAACTGCTCGAATGCCGCGAAACGTTCCAGCAGACCCTTGCTGTAGTCCAGCCGGTCGACGCTGATGATCAGCTTGCGGTCGGCCAGCCCGAGCTTCAGCGCCACCACCTGGCTGGACCCCTTCTTGCCCGCCATGGCCGCCACGTCGTCCACGTCGATGCCGATGGGATAGGTGCCCACCTTCAACCGGCGTTGCGCCGTGCGCAGGCCGCCGGCTTCCTGCCCGGCTCCCAGGTGCCGCGCGCAGTATTCGCTGAAGGCCTGCGCGTCCGTCTCGGTCTGGAAACCCGCCACGTCATAGGCGCACATGGCCTGCGCCAGCGCCTGGTGCGGCGGAATCGTCCTGAATACCTCGGCGGCGGGAAAGGGAATGTGCAGGAAGAAGCCGATGCGGTTGCGCACGCCCAGCTCGCGGCAATAGCGGCCCAGGGCCAGCAGGTGGTAATCGTGCACCCAGACCACATCGTCGGGACGCAGCAGCGGCGCCAGCCGGCGCGCGAAATCGCGGTTCACCCGCAAATAGCCTTCGTAGTCGGCGCGGCGATAGCGCTGCAGGTCCGGCCGGTAATGGAACACCGGCCACAGCACCGCATTGGAAAACCCCCGGTAGTACCGGTCATAGTCGTGCTGCGCCAGCGGAAAAGTGGCGTACGTGACGTTGTCGCGCGTCATGGTCGACAGCGGGGCATCCGCGCCCGCGCCGCCGATCTCGCCGTTCCATCCCAGCCAGGTGCCTCCCGAATCGCGCAGCGCATCGTGCACGCCCACAGCCAGCCCGCCGGGCGCCCGCGCTCCGACGGGCAGGGCAACGCGGTTCGATATCACAATCAGCCGACCCATATATCTTCCTGTCTTGTATTGGCGGCCCGGCCTATGGCTCGCGCCGGGCGCCCAGCCTCCGCAGCCAGCCGGCCAGTGCTTGCGGGCCGTCCAGCCGCCACATGGCCGAACTGGGACCCGCGCCGATCTTGATGCCGTAGCCGCCGCCCTGGCGGGCCGCGATGAACCCCGCTTCGTCGGTCAGGTCGTCGCCGACCATTACCGGCACGCGGCCGGCATAGGGCGCCTCGCGCAT
Source organism: Bordetella petrii (assembly GCF_017356245.1). NCBI lineage: Bacteria > Pseudomonadati > Pseudomonadota > Betaproteobacteria > Burkholderiales > Alcaligenaceae > Bordetella > Bordetella petrii. Next base: position 1,031,672 of record NZ_JAFMZZ010000004.1, on the reverse strand, counting down.
GAAGGCCCGCAAGGCGCTGCCCTTGTCGATGCCGCGGGGCCGCAGCTCGAACACCATCTTGCCCGGCTGCACATCGAAGGCGGGCGCATGGCGCGCCGCGATCTCGCGCACTGCTGATTCCACGCGCGCGGCCATGCCGGGCGCCGCGCGGAAATGCACCGCCAGCCCATGGCCCTTGGGTTCGACCCAGACGCCCTGCCAGCCCGCCACGCGCTGGCGCAGCTGCGCCCTTGCCGCGCCCAGGCCCGGCGCAGCCGGCGCCTGCGCCACCACGCCATGGCGATCGCGGCGTTCCGCCCCATGGCCGGCGGCATACGGCAGCACCAGCGGATGCAGCAGGCGGTCCAGGTCGATGCCGGGCCGGCCCGACAATATGGCCAGCGCGCCGCCCAGGGCCTGGTCGAGCCGCCGCAGAATATCCAGCGTGTCGGGAGGAACCGACACCAGATCGGGATCGGGTTGTATCCCGGCCAGCGTGCCGTCCAGGTCCAGGAACAGGGCAATGCTGCCGGGATGCGGCACAGCGGGCTCCTGCCCTCCCTCTGGCAAGGCTTCCGACCGCGGCAAGAAGGCATCCTGCTTGCTGTGCATAGGCTCCCATCCGGCCGCCCCGCGGGGCGGCGCCTGGCGCATAATCGGCCAAGTGTGCAGTTTTCAACATACGGCAGATTCACCGGGTTGCGCAATGACACTCCGATTCATCACCTGGCTGCGCCGCCGCGCCACGGCGATCCGCAACCGATGGCGCTGGCGGGCGCACCTGGAAAACGGGTGCATCGTTGCCGTCCAGCCCGAAGGCGACCAGTGCAGCGTGCCGCTGGCAGACCTGCGGGCCATCGTCATCGAGACCAACGACACCGGTCCGTTCGGCGACGACTGCTGGTGGCAATTGCACCGGCAAGCAAACGGCGTGCCTGACTGCGTGTTTCCGCAAAGCGCCATCGGCAGCCAGGCCGTGGTGCAGGCACTGACCGAACTGCCCGGCTTTGATCACATGGACATGCTGATGGCCATGGGGTCGGTCGAAAATGCCCGCTTTCGGGTGTGGGTCCGTGCGCCGGAAAACTGAACAGGCCGCAGGCCGGCCCGAAGCGCTACCGCGCCATGCACTGCTTCCAGCGTCCGTGCACCCGGTCGGCAAACCACGCCGTGGTCAGATTGCGCGTGATCTTCGGGCTGGACAGCTTGATGCCGGGCAGCACGGCGCGCGGCACGCGCTTGCCGGCGTCTTTGTCGGCCAATTCGAATACGCGCCGGTACAACCGGGTGTCTTCGAATTCCAGAGTGCCGCCCTTTTCGAGTTCCGGCCGGATGCGGGCCTCGTTGATGTCCAGCCGCCGCCGGATTGCCCGCACCGCGCGTTCGGTGCGGCTGGGATCGATCGACCCGTGTATCAGCAGGTCGCCATCCAGGGCCAACTCGATGCCGGACAGGCGGCTGACCGCGGCCTGGAAGGCCGCATTGCGGCTGGCATACCAGCCCGCGTTGAAATCGGCGAACCGGTACAGCACCGAGTCGTAGCGGGCCGGATACCCCAGCAGGTGCGCGATGCCGAAGTACATGCCGCCGCGCCGCGTGAAGACCTCGCGGCGGATCGAGTCTTCGACTTCGTATGGGTAGTCTTGCGCATGCGCCTCGGCAAAGGCGATGCTGACCTGCATGGGGCCGCCGGTATGAACCGGGTTCAGGCCGCCGAACAGCTGCCGGCCCATGGGCACCATGCCGATGAAATCTTCGAAGATTTCGCTCAGCTGCTTTTCGGTGCGCACCGCGTCCAGCCGCTGGTTGTAGGTTTTACCGGTGGGCGACTTCACGTTCAACGCGGCATTCACCAGGAATGACGGCACATGCATGGCCTGCGTGCGGCGCTCGATCTCGCGCCGTGCAATGCCCGGCAGCCCCGGCACCACGGGGTCGGCGCGAAACGAGGATTCCTGCTCGGTGACGGCCACCACGGCGCACAGATTGGCCCGACTGGAATCCAGGCCTTGCGCGGTAAAGGCCACGGCGATGTCGCGCGCCCAGCCTGCGCGGTCGGGCACCTGGGCCGGCAGCAGGCGCTGCAGGTCGGCGCGTATGGCACTGGCGCCGCGGGTGGGTTCTTCGGGGATCTGGGTGGCGCAGCCAGCCAGCAGGACCAGCAGCAGCGCGCCCGCCCAACGGGCCTGGCGCAATGGGATGCGGGCAAGGGCGGATCGAAGCATGCGGGAGATTCTACCTGCGAATTTCAGCGCGCCGGCACGCGGCAGCGGAAGATATGAACTCGCGCGCATAAGGTCGTGCGCGCCATTTTATTTACCTGCTGATTACTTGACCCTGAAACCCGACTCATACACTCAAGCATCCGTACCCATTTCTTCGGGAAGCGCATAATGGTCCGGGTCTTCCCTAATGGAAGGCTCCAGCGATCTGTCGTTGGTGCTGTCTCAAGCTCGTAGTCCGTGTTTCCAGAATGCATGTTCTCAGTTGGGCGAGACAGCAGGAAGCAAACCTCGGAGAGTCATATGACAGAAGATACGCGGCCGCGCAGGCGATTCCTGCAGCAGGCATTGGCGCTGGTCCCCGCCTCGACGCTGGCGGGCGGCGTGGCGGTGACGCAAACGGCCTGTAGCAGCGAGACCGAACATGCGGCCGGCCCCGCCAAGGCCTATGAGCCCACCTACTTCACCCAGGAAGAATGGGCCTTCATCCACGCCGCGGTCGACCATCTGATTCCAGACGACGATTACGGCCCGGGCGCCATCGCCGCGGGCGTGCCCGAGTTCATCGACCGCCAGATGGAAACGCCCTACGGGCACGGCAAGCTCTGGTACATGCAGGGCCCCTTCCACCCCGATTCAGTCCCCGAGCTGGGCTACCAGATCAACCAGACGCCGCGCGACGTCTACCGCCACGGCATTGCCGCCTGCGACGCCTGGAGCAGGCAGGCTCACGGCAAGCCCTACGCCGAGCTCGACAAGCCCCTGCAAGAGCAGGCGCTGAAAGACATGCAGCTCGACAAGATCAAGTTCGATACGGTGCCCGCGTCCACCTTCTTCAGCCTTTTGCTGGCCAACACCAAAGAAGGCTTCCTGTCCGACCCGATGTACGGCGGCAACAAGAACATGGTGGGCTGGAAGATGGTGGGCTTCCCGGGCGCGCGCGGCGATTTCCTGGACTGGACCGACCAGCCCAACGCCAAGTACCCCTACGGCCCGGTCTCGATCTCGGGCGAAAAGGGGTAAGCCATGGCCATCAAAAAAGATAAAGTCGATGCGGTGCTGGTGGGGTTCGGCTGGACGGGCGCCATCATGGGCCAGGAACTGACCGACGCCGGCCTGCACGTGCTGGCGCTGGAGCGCGGCGCCATGCGCACCACCGCGCAGGACGCGCCCTACCCCAAGGTGCTGGACGAGCTGGCCCATTCGGTGCGCGGCAAGCTGTTCCAGGACCTGTCCAAGGAAACCGTCACGATCCGCCACGGGATCGACGACGTGGCCGTGCCTTACCGCCAGAACGGCTCGTTCCTGCTGGGCGACGGCGTGGGCGGCGCGGGCTTTCACTGGAACGGCATGCACTACCGCGTGCTGCCCGAAGAGCTCGAGCTGCGCACCCGCTACGAAACGCGCTACGGCAAGGATTTCATCCCGGAAGGCATGACTATCCAGGATTTCGGCGTCACCTACGATGAGCTCGAGCCGCACTTCACCCAGTTCGAATACGTGTGCGGCACGTCGGGCAAGGCCGGCAACCTGAACGGCCAGATCGTCGAGGGCGGCAACCCCCACGAAGGCCGCCGCAGCAAGGAATACCCGCTGCCGCCGCTGACCACCACGCTAAGCGCGCAGCTGTTCGAGAAGGCCGCCCGCGAAGTGGGCTTCAACCCGTTCCCGGCGCCCGCGTCCAACGCATCGGGACCCTACACCAACCCCTACGGCGTGCGCCTGGGTCCCTGCAATTTCTGCGGCTTCTGCGAGAACTACGGCTGCTACATGTATTCCAAGGCCTCGCCGCAGACCACCATCCTGCCGGTGCTGCTGAAGAAGCCCAATTTCGAGCTGCGCACCCATTCGCACGTCATCAAGGTGAACCTGGATTCCACCGGCAAGAAGGCGGTGGGCGTCACGTACATCGACGCGCAGGGCCGCGAGATCGAACAGCCCGCCGACCTGGTCATCCTGTCGGCCTATCAAATGCACAACGTGCGCCTGCTGCTGCTGTCGGGCATCGGCAAGCCGTACGACCCCAAGACCAATGAAGGGGTGGTGGGTAAGAACTACGCGTACCAGATGAACGGGTCGGTCAGCGTGCTGCTGCCCAAGGGCACGCAACTCAATCCGTTCATGGGCACGGGCGCGGGCGGGGTCAGCATGGACGACCTCAACGGCGACCAGTTCGACCACGGCCCGCTGGGCTTCCTGGGCGGAGCCAGCATCCGCCACGTGCGCACCGGCGGGCGCCCGATCAAGCAGGCGGCCACGCCGCCCGGCGCGCCGTCGTGGGGCACGGCCTGGAAGGGCGCCGTGCAGGATGCCTACCAGCGCTACATGGCAATCGGCATGTCCGGCTCGGTGATGTCGTACCGCGACGCCTACCTGTCGCTGGACCCCACCTACAAGGACATCTACGGCCAGCCGCTGCTGCGCATGACCTTCGACTGGCACGACAACGAGTTCAAGATGCTGGCCTATATGGGCGACCGCATGGAAGACGTGGCCAAGGCGATGAAACCGGAAAAGCACTTCCGGGGCGTGCGCAAGAAGGGCTCGCACTACGACACCCGCATCTACCAGAGCACCCACAACACGGGCGGCGCCATCATGGGGTCGAACCCGAAAGAGAGCGTGGTCAACAAGTATCTGCAGTGCTGGGACGTGCCCAACGTGTTCGTGATGGGCGCCTGTGCGTTTCCGCAGAACATGGGCTACAACCCCACCGGCCTGGTGGGCGCGCTGGCCTACTGGTCGGCGCAGGCCATACGCGAGCAGTACTTGAAAAACCCCGGCCCGCTGGTCCAGGCTTGAGGAGGCGCGCAAGATGATCAAGCACACCATCATCACGGCCGGCCTTGCCTTGCTGGCGGGCCCGGCCTGGGCCGCCGAAGGATCCGGCCAGGCCGACGCCCAGCTGCTCAAGCAGGGCGAGTACCTGTCGCGCGCGGGCGATTGCATCGCGTGCCACACGGCCCAGGGCGGCAAGCCGTTTGCCGGCGGCCTGGGGCTGGACTCGCCGCTGGGCACCATCTATTCCACCAACATCACGCCGGACAAGGACACCGGCATCGGCAACTACACGCTCCAGGATTTCGACCGGGCCGTGCGCCACGGCGTGGCCAGGGACGGCCATTCGCTCTACCCGGCCATGCCGTACACGGCCTATGCCCGCATATCGCCGGACGACATCAAGGCGCTGTACGCCTATTTCATGCACGGCGTGCAGCCGGTCAACCAGGCCAACAAAGACACCGACATCGTCTGGCCGCTGTCGATGCGCTGGCCGCTGGGGGTGTGGCGCTGGATGTTCGCGCCCGACGCGGTCGATGCCGCCCCGGCCAGCCAGGCGGCCGACCCCGGGCAGGCCGAAGTGCTGCGCGGCAAATACCTGGTGGAAGGGCTGGGCCATTGCAGCACCTGCCACACGCCGCGCGGCTTCGCCCTGCAGGAAAAAGCCCTGACCGACGCCGACGGCACGGCCTTTCTGTCGGGCGGCGTGGTCGAGGGCTGGCTGGCCAAGAACCTGCGCGGCGACGCCACCGACGGCCTGGGCAGCTGGTCCAGGGAAGACATCGTGGCGTTTTTGAAAGCCGGCATCAACAACCATTCCGCCACGTTCGGCGGAATGTCGCAGGTGGTGTCCGACAGCACCCAGCACCTGACCGATGCCGACCTGAACGCCATCGCGGCCTACCTGAAGACGCTGTCGCCGGTGAACAAGGACGCCACCCAGCCCCTGGCCTACGATGCCTCCGCCGCCCAGGCGCTGCGCACCGGCAAGGACCAGGGCGAAGGGGCCATCACGTTCCTGAACAACTGCGCCGCCTGCCACCGCAGCACCGGCAAGGGCTACGCGCAGACTTTCCCGCAACTGGCGCTGAGCTCGACGGTCAACTCGGCCGACCCGACCTCGCTGATCCACATCGTGCTCAAGGGCGCGCAACTGCCGGGCACGGCGGCGGCGCCCACGCCCTACGCGATGCCGGGCTTCGACTGGCGCCTGTCGGACCGGGAAGTGGCCGCGGTGGTCAGTTTCGTGCGGTCGAGCTGGGGCAACAAGGCGTCGGCGGTCAGCGCCGACGAGGTGGCCAAAGTGCGCAAGGACGTCGGGGCCGCGCCCCAGCCCCGCGCGCACGGCAACTGACGCCACGGCGCCTCCAGGCACCTGACGCCCGCGGGCGTCGGGTGCCGCGGGCACAAGGTTTGCGTCAGGCCACGCTCACGCCACCACTGGCCGCAGCCCGCCACCAATACCTTGAAGCGTACCGCACCCGCCCGGCGCTCTCCTGCGCATCAGGCTTTTCAGTTGTTGAAACAGCAGACGACCGCCTGCCGCGCAGTATTGGCGCTCGACGACATCCGGCTGCCGCTGCAGACGGCAGCCGCGGTGCTGCTGGCGTACGCCTGCATGAGATGGCGGGATTTGCCCGAGATCGCCTGGGGCGCATTCTCGGCGCTGTTCGTCGTAAGAGCCAGCGTAGAGGGCACGATCGGCGAGGCAACCGGCCGCATACTGGGGGCCTTGATCGGGATAGCCCTCGGCGTCTCGCTAGTGCTGCTGTCCCGGTTCGCGGAACTGGCGCCCGCCTGGGGCATCGCCTGCGGGGTGGGCCTGGCGGGCTACATTTCCATACGCTGGCCCATGCTCAGCTACAGCCTGGTCACCGTGACCATCCTGACCGTCACGCCGGACAGCGACATCGTTGCCGGGGCGATGCAGAAAACCATCGCCATCGCCATCGGCTCGGCGTCGGGCATCCTGGCCGCCGCCGCCGTGCTGCCGCTGTCGGCGCACCGCAACGTGTGCATCAACCTGGCCGCCTCGGTCGAGGCCTATGGCGACTTGCTGGCGCAATGGGCCGCGGCGTTCGGCCGCGGCGGGCGGCGCCCCCGCCTGTACAGCAAGACCGCCATGGAACAGGCGCGCCGCCGCGCGCGGGACATGTCGTCGCAGGCGCGCACGTTTCCGCTGGACATACTGTACCGGCACACGCTGGTCTACCAGCTGCATGACCGGGTGGAGCGATTGTGGCGCACCGCCGGGCTGATGGAACGTGCGGGCAGCCTGCCGCTTTCGGACCGGGTCCGCGGGCAGCTGGGCCCGGCGCTGGAAAAAGTCGCCGCGGCGGCCGGCGCGCAAATCGATGGCCTGGCGCAGGCCTTGCGCCGAGACGGCCGGGCCGCGATGCCGGGTCGGCAGCGCACGCCGCTGCAGCGCCTGGATGAAATCATCGAGGCGGCCGCGCGGCGGCAGAGTCTGGATGCGGCGGACAGGGAAGCGATAGAGGTCATCCGCTGGGCCTGGTGGGAAGTCGCCCAGGAGCTGGATTCGCTTGCCGATCACCTGGACAGCCAGCGTGCCCGGGCCAGGCGCCCGGGCAAGGGCCGATGACCCTCGCCGAGGGTCACTCGGACGCGCGCTGAGCGAAATGCTCGCGCGTCAGCTTCACCACCACGGGCGACAGCATGATCAGCGCAATCAGGTTGGGCACGGCCATCAAGCCGTTCAGGGTGTCGGCCAGCAGCCAGGCAAAATCCAGCTGCGCAATGGCGCCAAACGGCACGGCAACGACCCATATGATGCGAAACGGCAAGATGGCGCGCACGCCCACCAGAAATTCCCAGCAGCGCTCGCTGAGGTAGCTCCAGCCCAGAATGGTGGTGAACGCGAAGATTGCCAACGCAATGGCGATCACATAATGGCCGACGCCGGGCAAGGCAGCCTCGAAGGCCGACGACGACAGCACCGCGCCGCTGTCGCCGCTGGTCCACAGGCCCGAGCACACGATGACCAGACCCGTCATGGTGCAAATGACGATGGTGTCGATGAACGTGCCGATCATGCCGATCATGCCCGAACGTACCGCGCTGTTGCTGGTGCCGGCAGCCTGGACGATGCCGGCGGTGCCCAGCCCCGCTTCGTTCGAAAAAATGCCGCGCGCCACGCCGTATCGCATGGCGGCCATGACGGCCGCGCCGGCAAAGCCGCCAGTGGCCGCCACAGGCGAGAACGCGTGCGTGAAGATCAGCTGCAACGCCGCCGGAATGGCGTCGGCCATCAAGACCAGCGCGGCAACCGAAGCAACGATGTAGGCAATGCACATGAAAGGCACCAGCGCCTCGGCCACCGCGCCGATGCGCCGGATGCCGCCCAGCACCACCAGGCCGATCAGCACCATGGTAACCACGCCGGTCACCCAGTCGGGCACGCCGAACGAAGCCTGCAGCGCGTCGGACATGCTGTTGACTTGCACCATGTTGCCGATGCCGAATCCGGCCAGGCCGCCAAACAGCGCGAACAGCCATCCCAGCCATGCCCACTTGGGCCCCAGGCCGTTGCGTATGGCATACATCGGGCCGCCGGTGAATTCGCCGCGCGGATCTTTTTCGCGGTAGTGCACGGCCAGCAAGACTTCGCTGTACTTGGTGGCCATGCCGACCAGGGCGGTCACCCACATCCAGAACAGGGCGCCCGGCCCGCCCAGGAAGATGGCAGTGGCGACGCCCGCGATATTGCCGGTGCCCACGGTGGCGGCCAGGCTGGTCATCAGCGCCTGGAAAGGGCTGATCTCGCCCGTATCGTCGCCTTTCCTGGCCCGGCTGCGCCAGGCCAGCCGAAAGCCGGCGGCGATCTTGGTCAGGGGCATGAAGCCCAGGCGCAGCATCAGGAACAAGCCGGTGCCGAGTATCAGCACCAGCATGGGCGGCCCCCATACCAGGCCATTGAGGCCATTGACCACTGTGTCCAGCAATTGCACGGTCGTCTCCTGTTGAAATGGGCCGGCCGCAGGAGGACTTGGCCTACTGCGCGGCTCCGCATTCGCGACATCCTACATGACAAGCCCGTGCCTGGGCACCCGGCGCCGGAACGAGGCTACTTGCTTGCCTCGTAGCGGGCCTTGTTCTCGGCGTTGGGCGGATACAGCCCGGGCAGCGTGGCGCCGCCCTGCACTTCGTCCATGATCCAGCCTTCCAGCCGCTCTTGCTCGACCGCCAGGGCAACCACATCGTCGAGCAGCGCGGCCGGGATCACCACCGCGCCATCCTGGTCGGCCACGATCACGTCGTCCGGAAACACCGCCACGCCGCCGCAGCCGATGGGCTGCTGCCAGTCGACGAAGGTCAGGCCCGCCACCGATGGCGGCGCGGCCGCGCCGCTGGCCCAGATGGACAGGCCGGTGGACAGCACGCCGGCCAGGTCGCGCACCGCGCCGTCGCTGACCAGCCCCGCCACGCCGCGCCTGGCCATGCGGGCGCACAGGATGTCGCCCCAGAACCCGGCATCTTTGACGCCGTTGGCGTCCACCACGGCAATGCAGCCTTCGGGCATCTGCTCGACGGCGGCGCGGGTGGATTTGGGCGAACTCCAGGACTCGGGCGTGGCCAGGTCTTCGCGGGCCGGAATGAACCTCACCGTAAAGGCGCGCCCCACTTTGCGCGGCGTGCCCGGCGCCAGCGGAAACGCGCCGCGTATCCAGACATTGCGCAGCCCCTTCTTGAGCAGGATGGTGGTCAGGGTGGCGGTGGTGACGCCGGCCAGCGCCTGGAAGGCGGACGCGTCTTGCGGGGAAGTCATGGGCGGTCTCCGGTTCGGGATGGGCGCGCGCCGCTGCCGGCGCGCGTGTCCGAAAAAGTTATACCACCCGGCCGCCCTGCCGGCGCTTCATTCGCCCTGCAGCGTGGCCACTATCGTGCGCGCCCCGCCATGGTTGCGGTGTTCGCACAGGTAGATGCCCTGCCACGTACCCAGAAGCGGGCGGCCGTCGCCCACGGGGATGCTGAGGCTGGACCCGAGCAGGCTGGCTTTCAGGTGCGCGGGCAGGTCGTCGCTGCCTTCATAGGTGTGCTGGTAATACGGTTCGTTTTCGCGCACCGCATGGTTGAAATAGCGTTCGAAATCGGCGCGCACGGTGGGATCGGCGTTTTCGTTGATGGTGAGCGACGCCGAGGTGTGCTGGATGAACAGGTGCAGCAGGCCCGCCTTGATGCGCCCGATTTCGGGCAGCTGGCCCAGGATGTCGTCCGTGACCAGGTGGAAGCCGCGCCTGCGCGCGGCCAGCGTCAATGATTTCTGGATCCACATAGTGCCCGCCTGCCGGTACGCGCCCCCCGGTGCGAGGGGCGCTCAAGATTGTTCAATATGCACATTTGAACTATTATATGTTCAATATGAACATCAAGGCAGCCCCATGACCGCCCTGCACCGCACCCAGCCGTCTCCTGATGCCGTCCTGGCAAAGGCGGTGCTGCGGGCGGCCGATCAACTGGGCCTGCGGCAGGCCGACCTGGCCGCGGTGCTGGGCATACACCGCACCGCGGTCAGCCGCCTGAAGCAAAGCCTGTCGCTCGACCCCGGCACCAAGCAGGGCGAACTGGCCTTGCTGCTGGTGCGGGTGGCGCGCGCCCTGTACGCCGTAACGGGCGGCGACCCCGACTGGATCCGCCATTTCATGCACACCCCCAACAAGGTCACGGGCGGCGTGCCGGCGCGGCAAATCGAAACCATCCAGGGCCTGATGACCGTTCTGCGCTTCGTCGACGCCATCCGGGGCAAAATCTGATGATCTGGCAGGCCTGCCATGGGCCGCGGCACATCGGCCCCATCAGCGGCACCCTTTATCGCCTGGTCGAAAGCCAGGAGCAGGTCGCCACGCTGGGCTACGTCGATACGCTCGAAGAACAGGCGCTTCTGGAATCGCTCATCGACGCGGCCAAGCCGCCGTACCCGGAAGACGATGCCGGCTATCACTACCTGCTGAAAACGCCCTTCCGGTATCCGCCGCTGCCATGGGGCTCGCGCTTCGGACGCACGCACGAACCCGGCATCTTCTACGGCGGCCGCAGCGTCGGCACCACCCTGGCGGAATCCGCCTACTACCGCTTCGTGTTCTGGCATTCCATGGACGCGCCGCCGCCCAAGGCGCAAATCCACAGCCAGCACACGCTGTTCTCGGTGGCATACAAAACGCCGCAGGGCGTGCGGCTGCAGGCCCCGCCCTTCGACGCACACCGGGCCGAGCTGGCGCATCCCGCCCGCTATCAGGCCGCGCAGCAGCTGGGCACGGCCATGCGCGCCGCCGGCGTGCAGGCTTTCGAATACTTTTCCGCGCGCGATCCCGAAGGCGGCTGCTGCGTGGGCTTGTTCACGCTGCGCGCCATGGCGCAGAAGCGCCCGCGCGACACCAGCCAATGGCTGTGCCAGGCCAGCGCCGACACCATTGCCTTCAAGCAGGCCGGCGGGCGCGATGTCGCCACGTATCCGATAGCGGGCTTTCTGTACGAAGGCAGGCTGCCGATTCCGGCCTGACGCCGACGGTCAGCGTTTGCCCGGCGCCGCGCGGGCCCGCCGCCCCAGGCCCGCCGCCTGGCCGTCGCGGTCCCAATCGTACGATTGGGCCTGCTTTCCCACAAAGCGCTGCACCGCATCCCGATGCGCCGGCGTCGACATCGCCACCGCCTGCGATAAAGACTCCATATTGGCCATGGTGGCGTAGTCGGCGTCGAAACTCAGGTTGAGCAGGCGCTTGCTCATTGCCAGGGCATCGGCCGGCCCGCGGCATATCTGCTCTGCCAGCGCTTGCGCGGCCTGCGCCAGCTGCCCGGCGGGATGCAGGGCATGCACGATTCCCAGCGCATGGGCTTCGCGCGCATCGAGGGTGCGGCCGGTCAGCAGGATGCCCCGGGCGGCGGAAAGGCCCACGATGCGCGGCAGCAAATAATGGGCGCCGAAATCGGCCACCGCGCCGATCCGCGGAAACGACATGCTGAAACGCGCGTCCTGCGAGGCGACCACCAGGTCGGCGTGCAGCGCCAGGCTGAAGCCGGCGCCCGCCGCCGGGCCATCCACGGCCGCGATGACAATGGCGTCGAGCTCCAGCAGCCGGCGCAGCCACGGAGCGGATGCGCCAATCCGCCGGCGAGTGGCGGCGGGTGAACCATCGGCCGGGTCGCGCAGGCGATCCGCCATTTCGCGCAGGTCGCCGCCGGCGCAGAAGCTGCCCCCCGCGCCGCGCAGGATCAGCGCGCGCACCGAGCCGTCGGCCGCGACGGCGTCCAGCATGCGCGCGTAGTCGGCGCGCAGAGCCGTGGACATCGCATTGCGCGACGCCGGATGATGGTGAACGAACTCCGCAATCCCGTTCTCGATGGTAAGCGAGGCGGCATGAAAGGTCGGTGTGTCCATGTTCTGGGCCCGGGCAAATGGTTGGACGAAACGGCGCGGCCCGCGGCGGGCCGGCCCGAAACTTACGGCGCGGCGCGCCGGCCCAGCGCGGCCAGGCTTTCCCAGGCCTGGTCCATTTCCTGGACCAGCTTGCGCATCTGCTCGGCCACGCACGTCTCGCCGTCGATGCCGAACACACTCTGGCCCGCCGCTTCGTAGATAAGCCGCGGATCGCCGTGCTCGTGCAACGACGCAAACACGTCGCCCGTCAGCACCTGCTGCAACGGCATTTTCAAGGGCGCCGGCGAGCCGGCGGCTTCCCAGGCGTCTATCCATTCGCTGCGCACCACGCGGCAAGGCTTGCCGCTGTGGGCGCGCGAGATCAGCGTGTCTTCGCTGCCGCTGGCCACCAGGCGCTGCAGCAATGCCGCCGGCGTATGGTTTTCACGGGCCGCCATCCACAGCGTGCCCAGCCAGGCGCCCTGGGCGCCCATTCCGATGCAACCCAGCACCTGCCCGCCCGTGGCGATGCCTCCGGCCGCCAGCACCGGCTTGCCGCCTGCCGCCGCGATAACCTGGGGCAGCAGCGACATGGTGCCGACGGGCCCGGTGTGCCCTCCCGCGTCGTATCCCTGCGCCACCAGCACGTCCACGCCCAGCGCCAGCGCTTTCTGCGCATGCCGCACCGAGCCGACCAGGGAAAAGCTGAACTTGCCGCGCCGGCGGGCTTCCTGGATGAGCTCGGGCCGCAGGCCGATGGCTGTGGCCACCACGCGCGCGTTGGACTGCAGCACGGCATCGATCTGGGCGTTGAAAAGCGCCTCGGAGCGGGCATGCGACGTGAAGAAACTGGGCTTGAGCGGCGGCTTGATGCCGAAGCGCCGCCGCAAGCCGTCGACGAACTCGACATGCGCCTGCGGCAGCGATGCGCGCAAACTGGCCAGGTCGGCCCGTTCGGGCACATTGGCCGGCAGCATCAGGTCGATGCCGTAGGGCAGCCCCGCGAGCCGGCGCTCGACTTCGGCCACGATGTCCGGAATGCGCGCGGGCTCGTCACGCCCCAGGCCGAGCACCGGGAATCCGCCGGCCTGGGCGATGGCCACCACCACATCCGGCTCATGTGAAAAACCGAAGACGGGGTGGCGGATCTCCAGCAGATCGCAGATCGGCGTGCGGATGCGCGACATCTCAGTTCGCCTCGATGCCGGCCTGCTTGAATACCTTGCCCCATTTCTCGAATTCCGCCGCCACGAAGGCATCGAATTCGGCGGGCGACTGCAGAGCGAGTTCCATGCCCAGCGCAGCGAACTTGGCCTGCACGTCGGGCATGGCGACAATGGCGCTTACGTCGGCGGCCAGCTTTTCGCGCACTTGCGCCGGCGTCTTGGCCGGCGCAACCAGCCCGAACCAGGTGCCCACCGCGTAGTCGGGCAGGTTCGCCGCCTCGGCCACGGTGGGCAGGTCAGGCACGGCGCTGGCGCGCTTGGCGGTGGTCACGGCCAGCGCGCGCAGCTTGCCCGCCTTGACCTGCTGAATCGCCAGGGCCGCCGTCAGCGGCATCATTTCGACCCGACCGGCCAGCAAATCGTTCAGCGCGTCCGTCTGGCCCTTGTACGGCACATGGGTCAGCTTGATGTGGGCCTCTTGGGCCAGCAGCTCTCCGGAAAGATGATTCGACGTGCCCACGCCCGCCGTGGAATAGGTCATCGGGGGGTCGCTCTTCTTGGCCAGGGCAATCAGCTCGGCCATGGTTTTCACGGGCACGCTGGGATGCACGACGATGATGTTGGGCACGATGCCGAATCCGGCAATGGCCTTGAAGTCGCGCACCGGGTTCCAGGTGATGTTCTTGCGCAGGCTGGGCGCCACCGCGTGGCTGGGGCTGACCAGCAGCAGCGTGTACCCGTCGGCCGGCGCGCGCGCGACATAATCCGTTCCGATGGCGCCGCCCGCGCCGGTCCGGTTTTCCACCACGACCGCCTGGCCATACCGGGCGGCCAGCTTGTCGCCGATCAGCCTGGCGACCGAATCGACAATGCCGCCCGCCGAGAACGGCACGATGATCTTGATCGTCCTGCTCGGGTAATCCCCTTGCGCCATGGCGGGCGCCGAGGCAAATGCGGCAAGCGCGCAGGCCGCCAACAGGTGCGTGATTTTCATGGTGTCTCCTTGCTTTTTTATGGATATGGGCCGGGCATTCAACCCGGCATGGCCGCCATGGTCCGCTTTGCGATATTGGCAATGTGGATCTGGCTGGTTCCCTCGTACAGGCGGAACACCCGCACATCGCGGTAGAAACGTTCCGCCACGTTGCCGGCGATGTAGCCGGCGCCGCCGAAAACCTGCACCGCGCGGTCGGCGACCTGGCCGCACATTTCGGACGCGAACAGCTTGCACATGGACGCCTCCAGGGTCACGTCCTGGCCGTCGTCGCGCTTGCGCGCCGTCTCGAGCACCAGCGCCCGGGCCGCATGGACCGCCGTATTGCTTTCGGCAATCATCTGCTGCACCAGCTGGAACTCGCCGATTGCCTGGCCGAACTGCTTGCGCTCGTGCGCCCGCTGCACCATCTCGCGCACCAGGCGGATGGCGGGGCCGACGCACAGCCCGGCCAGGTTGATGCGCTGCTTGTTGAGCGCCTTCATGGCCGTGCGGAACCCCTGTCCCTCGACTCCGCCGACAATGGCGCTTTCGTGCACGCGCACCCGGTCCAGCACCACCTCGCCCACCGGCGACCCGTGCTGCCCCAGCTTGCGGTAGGCCGGCGGCGTGCTCAGCCCGGAAGCGCCGCGCTCGACCAGAAACGCGGTGATGCCGGCCGAGCCCTTGCTGCCGGGGTCGGTGCGGGCGAATACGGTGAACAGGTCGGCCACCGGCGCGTTGGTAATAAAGCACTTGCGGCCGGTTATCTCGTAGTAGGCGCCGTCGCGCACCGCCTGCGTCTTCTGCGCGGTGGCATCCGATCCGGCCTCGGGCTCGGTCAGCGCGAAGCACCCCGTGACTTCGCCGCTGGCCAGCAGCGGCAGGTACTGGCGCTTCTGCTGCGGCGTGCCGTCCACCACCAGCGATTCGGACGCGATGCCCGTGTTGCCGCCGAAGCGCGCCCGGAACGCCGTGGCCACCTGCGAGACCTCGATGTTCACCAGGGCCAGCTCTTCGGTGGTAAGGCCGGCGCCGCCGTACTCTTCGGGAATGCTGTGGCCGAACAGCCCCAGGTCGCGCATCCGCTGCACTACGGGCTCGGGAATGGCATCGGTCTCGTCCACCTGTTGTTCGATCGGCAGGCATTCGGCGCGCAGGAACTCGCGCACTTCGCCCAGCATTGCCTCGAATTTGATCGGATCTCGGATCATGGATTTCCTTGCATGAAGTGGGTTCAGTTCAGGCCCTGCTCGAATGCGAGCTTGTGCACCGCCTCTTTCAGCAGCGGCACGACCTCGTTCGCCAGCCTGTCTTTCTGCACCCGATGGGCCGCGATCGTGCAGTTCAGCGCCAGCGGCGGCTCGCCGTGGGGCCGGCGGATCGGCACGGCGACGGCGTGTATGTCCTTTTGCCAGTCACCTTTGGAATGGCAGTAGCCGTGCGCGGCGAAGCGCTTCAGGTCGGCTTCCCACACGCCGCGGTACTGTTCGAAAGAAGCGCGGTTCTGCACTTTCAGGTAATTGAGAATGGCGGTCCGTTCCGCGGCCGGATACGCCAGGATCAGCGCGCGGCCGATCGAACTGGCCAGCAGCGGGCGCGACGTGCCGATATCGGGCAGGTGCTGATTGGCCGAATCCGCGCGCACCGAGTCGATGTAGACCACGTTGTCCCGGTCCCGGATGCCCAGATTGACGGTGCAGCCCGTGGTCCGGGCCAGCGCCTCCATGATGGGCTTGGCGAGCTGGCGCACGTGCATGCTGGCAAGCAGCGGATGGCCCAGGGCCAGCACGCCCGGCCCCAGCCGGTACTTCTGCAGCTGCGGATCGCGGCTCAGGTAGCCCAGCAGCGTCAAGGTGTAGGTCAGCCGCGAAACGGTCGGCTTGGGCAAACCGGTGCGGTCGGCGATCTCGCGGTTGCCGAGCAGCGGCGCCGAGGCCGAGAACGCGCGCAGCACTTCCAGCCCGCGCGCCAGGTTCATGGCGAACTGGCGGTCGGAGGACAGGTCGTGCGGGTTGACCAGACCGGGAAGAGAGATGGCGCTCACTTTGCGATTTCGTTGTGTCGGCGCAGGCATGATTGGTCCTTCGAAATAAGCAGTCAACGATTCGAGAGTACTGTTTCGCTGTGCAAAACACATCATTGCTGGACGCCCCCGGCTCGGGCATAACGGGTGTCTGACACAACCTCGCTTCATGCCCGCATGACTCAGACACCCTTCTCTTCCGGCGCGCTGGCCGGCGTCCGGATCCTTGATATGGCGACGGTGCTGGCTGCTCCCAGCGGCGCCACGCTGTGCGCCGATCATGGCGCCGACGTCGTCAAACTGGAACTTCCCGACGGCAGCGATGCGCTGCGCCACATGCAGCCCATCAAAGACGGCTCGCCGCTGTGGTGGAAGGTGGCCAATCGCGGCAAGCGCGGCATCACGCTGGACGTGCGCAAGGAAAAGGGGCGGCAGATCCTGCTGTCGATGCTGCCGCGCTTCGACGTGCTGGTGGAAAACTTCCGCAGCGGCAGCATGGACCGCTGGGGCCTGGATATCGAAACCCTGCACCGGGCCAACCCCCGCCTGATCGTGGTGCGCCTGACGGGGTTCGGCCAGACCGGGCCGTACCGGTCGCGGGCCGGGTTCGCGCGCGTTTTCGAGGCGATGAGCGGATTCACCAACCTGACGGGCGAAGCGGGCGGCTCGCCGCTGCACAGCAATTTTCCGCTGGGCGACTCCATCGCCGGCATCTTCTGCGCGTTCGCCATCGCGGCGGAAGTGGCGCGCCTGCGCGGCGACCCGGCCTTGCTCGGCGCGGAAGTCGATCTTGCCGCCACCGAAGCGCTATTCCGCATGCTGGATCCCCTGCCGGTAGAACACGAGCAGCTGGGGCAGGTGCGGCATGCCGCGGGCAACCGCACCACGTATACCTCGCCTTCGAATATGTACCGCAGCAGCGATGGCGTCTATTTTTCGCTGGTCGCGTCATCGCAGGCGGTCTACGTCCGGCTGTGCAATGCCGTTGGAAGGCCGGACTGGATCACCGACCCGCGCTTCGATACGCTGCCCAGGCGGGTGCAGAACATGGACGCGCTGGACTGCGCGCTGGCGCAATGGTTTGCGTCGCACGCGTTCGCCGACATCTGCGCGCAGCTCGAGCCGCACGAGATTCCCTTTACCAAGGTCTACGACATCGAAGACATCAAGGCCGATCCGCATTTCCAGGCGCGCAACGCCATCATCCGGCTGCCCGACCCCGACCACGGCAGCCTGCCCGCCCCCTGCATCGTGCCGCGCATTGTCGGCCGCGACATGCCCATCCCGCGTTCAGGCCCTTCGGTGGGCGAACACAACGCCGAGGTATATGGGGAACTGGGCATCACCGCCGATCAACTTGCTGAACTGCGCGCGCAACGCGTGATCTGAGGCCCACCGCCATGTCCATTCTTCAGCTACCCGACACCTTCCAG
Source organism: Bordetella petrii (assembly GCF_017356245.1). Lineage (NCBI taxonomy): Bacteria > Pseudomonadati > Pseudomonadota > Betaproteobacteria > Burkholderiales > Alcaligenaceae > Bordetella > Bordetella petrii. The sequence continues at coordinate 1,013,720 of NZ_JAFMZZ010000004.1, read as the reverse complement.
GCATTGGTGACTCGCCGCCCCGATGGCAAGGTGCAGTCCGCCATGGAAACCGTATCCCTGCCGCAGCTGTCGGCCGGCGAGGTCGTGGTGCGCACCCGCTATGCCGGCATCAACTTCAAAGACTGCCTGTCCATCCGGGGCAAGGCGAAGATCATCGCGGATTACCCGCGCATCGCCGGCATCGAAGCGGTGGGCCGCGTGGCGGCCTCTGGCGTCGATGCGTTCGCGCCGGGCGACGAGGTGCTGGTCCACGGATTCCAGACCGGCATTGCGTTCGACGGCGGATTCTCGGAATGGATGCGGGTGCCGGCGGGGCACCTGCAAAAACTGCCGCAAGGCCTGTCGGCGCGCGAAGCGGCCATTATCGGCGTGCCGGGCTTCACCGCGGCCATGGCGCTGGCGCGATTCGAGTCGCACGGCCTCGGCCCGGCCGCCGGCCCGGTTGCCGTGTCTGGCGCCAACGGCGCGGTCGGCATGCTGGCCATCTCGATACTTGCCAGGGCGGGCTATCAGGTTGCCGCGATCACGCGCCGGCCGGAGCAGGCCGATGCGCTGCGCCGCCTGGGCGCCGCCGAGATCGTGGACGCCCGCGCGGCGCTGGATTCCACTCGCCCGCTGGAAACCGCCCGCTACGCGGCGGCCATCGACAACGTGGGGGGCGGCGTGCTGGCGTGGCTGCTGCGCTCGATGAAAGACGAAGGCCTGGTGGCTTCCGTGGGCAATGCCGGCGGGAACAGCTACGACGGCAGCGTGCTGCCGTTCATCATGCGCCGGGTGCATCTGTTCGGCATCGTGGCCAACGCCGGCTGGCCCCAGCGCAAGCGCCTGTGGCAGAAACTGGCCGCCGAGTGGGCGCCCGGCTTCGAGGCGCTGGCGCCGCACGTTCACACGATCGCGCTGGACGAGCTGCCCGCGCACGCCGACCGGCAGCTGCAGGGCGCCACCAGCGGCAGAACCCTCATAGACTTCGGCGAGGCGCCATGAAAGGCCCGCTGGCCGGATTTCGCGTGCTGGAGCTGGAAACGCCTGGCCCGGTTCCCTGGGCAGGGATGATGCTTGCGGACATGGGCGCCACCGTCATTCGCATCGAAAGGCCGACGCCCGCCGACATGGGCATCCCGCGCGACGCGCGCTTCGAACTGACCGCGCGCGGCAAGCAGGCGGTGGCCGCCGACCTCAAGACCGAAGCAGGCCGGCAGGCGGTGCTGGACCTGGTGGCGGATGCGGATGTCCTGCTGGAAGGCCTGCGCCCGGGCGTCATGGAGCGCCTGGGCCTGGGGCCGGACGCCTGCTGGGCGCGCAATGCCGCCCTGGTGTACGGGCGCGTCACCGGATGGGGCCAGACCGGCCCCCTGGCCCAGGCAGTGGGCCACGACATCAACTATCTGGCCGCCAGCGGCGTGCTTCATGGCATCGGGCCCGAGGCCGGCCCGCCCGCGGTTCCGCTGAACCTGATCGGGGATTTCGGCGCGGGCGGCATGCTGCTGCTGACGGGCGTGCTGGCCGCGCTGCTGGAAGCGCGGCAAAGCGGCAAGGGCCAGATCGTCGACGCGGCCATGGTCGACGGCGCGCTGTCGATGCTGGCGCCCATCCTGGGCCGCTGGCAGTGCGGACAATGGCGCGACCGCCGGGCCAGCAACCTGCTGGACGGCGGCGCGCCTTTCTATACGACTTACGCCACCTCTGACGGCAAGGCGGTCGCGGTGGGCGCCATCGAACCGCGCTTCTATGCCGCGCTGCTCGCGGGCCTGGGCCTGGACCCCGGATCGCTGCCCGGCCAGCACGACCAGGCCAGCTGGCCCGGCATGCGCGCCAGGCTGGCCGGCATCTTCGCCGGGCATACGCGGGATCACTGGGCCGGAGTGTTCCAGGATACCGAAGCGTGCGTCACTCCGGTGCTGTCGCTGTCGGAAGTGCCGCGGCATCCGCACTTCGTGGCGCGCTCCAGTTTCGAACGCATCGATCAAGTGCTGCACCCCGCGCCCTCGCCGCGGTTTTCCCGCACGCCCGGCGCGATATCCGCGCCGCCCGCGAAGCGCGCAGGCTGAACGGGCCGCCCACGCGGACGCACGCTAGCGCGCCACCGGATCGCCGCGCAGCCGGATCTCGGCCACGATCCGGTCGCCTTGCTGGTGCAGCGAAAATTCGTAGCGGCCCGGGTAGCACAGGGCCAGGCGGCGGCACAGATTGCCCAGCCCGCCCCCGCCTTTCGCCAGGTCGTACGGCGCGCGCAGCTGGCCCGGGTTGTCCACGGCGATGACCAGTTCGTCGTCCTGGCGCCGCGTGTGCAGATTGATCAGGAAGGATTCGCTGTCCGAGCGCATGCCGTGCTTGATGGCGTTTTCCACCAGCCCCTGCAGCGTCATGTGCGGGATCAGCCACCCAAGCGAGGCCGGGTCGATGTGGCAGCGGTATTCGAGCTGCCGGTCAAAACGCAGGGCCTGGATGCGCACATAGGCCTCGGCGGCTTCGATTTCCTCGTCCAGCCGGCACAAGCCCTGCCCGCGGCGGTCGAGCGAATAGCGCAGGTAGTCGGCCAGCCGGCGCGTCATTTCTTCGGCGATGGCGGGGCGCGCTTCGATTTCGGCCACGATGGTGTTAAGCGCATTGAACAGGAAATGCGGTTCTATCTGCGACTGCAGGTGCTCCAGTTCCAGGCGCAGGGCGTGCGTTTCGGCCTTCATCTTGGAAATGCGCTCGGTGCGCGCGGCAAGCTCGGCCGCCACGCCGAAATACACCAGCGTCCAGATGGACAGTATGCCCATGTAGTAAAGAAACCCCAGGCGATACTGGTTCCCGGGCATCACCCGCAGGCTTTGGGGCGGGAACAATTGATGGATGGCGTAGGCAATCGAGGCCAGCAGGACCGATGCCGCCACGCACAGCAACACCGAACAGGCCAGCACCAGCAGGGGCGAATGCTTGTTGGGCGCGCCGCGCCCGTGCCACATGGCTGCCGCGCTGGTCAGCAGGAAAGCCAGCGGCTCCAGGCTGAGGGTCAGCCAGAATGCCGCCTCGGGGCTGCCGAACACGGCCAGGCGGATGCAGAAGCCGATAATCGCCAGGAACAGCCAGCCCAGCACCTGGGCGCGCCAGAAGCCCACCGAAGACTCGCCTCGGCTGAGCTCCTGGCTGGCTGAACTGAACAGGGCGGAGGGGGAGTCGGGAAGTGCCATCGCGCCCCGATTATGTTGTTTGGGGTCTTGCGGAACAAGGCCTTTTCGACGAAAAGGCCCATTCACTCGACGAAACCGTTCGCCTGTCGCGGCGCGGGGCCGCGCTGGCGCCCTACGATGCGCGCGGCAGCGTGGCGCCGGTGTCCGCCATGATGGCCTGCACGCACGCGAGCAGGCGCTGCGCCACGGCGCCGGCCAGTGTTTCGGGCGGCAGCTTGAACGCGGGGCCGCCGCAGTTCAGGGAATAGATTTCGCCATCGGGCATCACCAGCGGCACGGCAATGGCGTTCACGTCGGGATGCCAGTCGCCGTACGACGCCACATAGCCGGCCTGGCGATATTGCGCGATGGCCTGGCGCAGATGCGGCGCGACGGCGGGCCAGCGGTTTTCCATGCTGATGCGCAAGGTGTCGATCAGGCGCTCGCGGTCGTCATCGGGCAGCGCCGCCAGGTAGGCCCGGCCGGACGCCGATGTGGCCAGCCCCAGCCGGTCACCCACGCCGATGCGCATGACCAGCGCGGCCGATACCGGACGCACCGTTTCAAGCAGCACCATTTCCAGCCGGTCGCGCGTGCCCAGGTGCACGGTGGTGCCCGCTTCCTCGGCGAACGCCCGCATGTGCACGCGCGCCTCGGCGCGCATGTCCAGCTTGTTCAGGTACGAATGGCTGAGCGCCATGATGCCGGGGCCCAGCGCGTAGCGTTCCGAGCCCGGCACGCGCTTGAGCAGGCCGGCCGCCAGCAGCGTGCCGACCAGGCGCAACGCGGTGGGCTTGGGAATGCCCGTGCCTTCGGATATTTCCTTGAGCGTGGCCGCGGCGTCGCTGGCGCCGATATAGCGCAGCACCGCCAGGCCGCGCGCCAGGGCGCTGACTTCGCCCTCGGCGGGTTCCCCTTGGGGGGCTTCGTGCATCAACACACTCCGATTCATGGTTCGCAGGCAGACAGGCGCGAAATTGTGGAATCAACAACCAGATAAGTGATTCTATCTGGCCTGAAAAATCCTTGCGCATTGATTTTTATCAAATATAATAAAATCAAATTTCATTAAACGGAGGACACATGCCGCTGTCGCTTACCCCCATCATGCCCGGCTTCGCGGCCGAGGCCGGTGGCCTGGACTTGTCGTCCCCCCTGGATTCCCCGGATATCCGCGCCATCGAAGCCGCCATGGACGAACACGCCGTGCTGGTGTTCCGCGGGCAGGCGCTGGCGCCGGAAGCCCAGCTCCGGTTCGCCCAGAACTTCGGAAAACTGGACCTGGGTTTCAAAAAAGCATCAAAAGCGCCCAACCGCCTGGCCCACGAAGCGCTGCTGGACATCTCCAACGTGGACGAGACCGGCCAGGTGGCCGATCGCAATCACCGCAAGATCGTGGGCAACCTGGCAAACCAGCTGTGGCACAGCGACAGTTCGTTCCAGAACCCGCCCGCCCGCTATTCCATGCTGCATGCCGTGGTGCTGCCCGCGGCGGGCGGCGAGACTGAATTCGCCGACATGCGCGCCGCCTGCGACGCCCTGCCGCCGGCGCAGCGGCAGCGCCTGCGGGAGCTGCGAGCCGAACACTATGCGCTGCATTCGCGCTTCCTGCTCGGCGACGACGACTATTCCGAAGCGCAGCGCCAGGCCATCCCGCCGGTGGTGTGGCCGCTGGTGCGCCGCCATCCCGGCAGCGGCCGCGAGCTGCTGTTCATCGGCGCCCACGCCAGCCGCGTGCTGGAACTGAGCGTCGCCGAAGGGCGCCTGCTGCTGATGGATCTGCTGGAACACGCCACCCAGCCGCGCTTTGTGTACCGGCATGCCTGGCGGCCGGCGGACCTGGTCATGTGGGACAACCGCAGCACGCTGCATCGCGGCCGGCCTTTCGATCTCGCGGCCCGGCGCGAACTGCGCCGCACCACGACCCTGGAAGCCGCCTCGGCGCAATAGCCGTCCCTTGCACAACGACATCATCCGCGCCAAGCGGAGAAGAACGGAGACAACCATGAAAAAAACACTGATCGCCATCCTGGCCTGCATGGCCGCCATCGTGTCGCCATTGAGCTGGGCGGCGCCGGCATTTCCAGACGGGCCGGTCCACCTGGTGGTGCCGTTTCCCGCGGGCGGACCCACCGACACGCTGGCCCGGATGCTGGCCGAGGGACTGCAGGCGCGCTGGAAACAGCCCGTCATCGTCGAGAACAAGCCCGGCGCCGGCACGCTGATCGGCACCGATCACGTCGCCCGGGCCGCGCCCGACGGCCGCACCATGGGCATCGTGATCAGCGCGTACACCATCAACCCTTCCGTGCGCCGCTCCATGCCATACGACACGCTGGCCGACCTGCAGGGCATTACCCAGCTGGCCGAATCGAAGCTGGTGCTGGTCACGCGCGCCGACGCGCCCTTCAACACCGTGGCCGAGCTCATTGCCCGGGCGCGCCGGCATCCCGGCGAGCTGACGTACGCCTCGCCGGGCGCGGGCACCTCTACCCACCTGGCGGGCGAAATGTTCAAGCAGGCCGCCGGCATCGACATCGTGCACGTGCCGTACAAGGGCAGCGGCCCCGCCCAGACCGACTTGGTCGGCGGACAGGTCGACGTGATGTTCGACGTGCTGCAATCGGCGCTGCCCATGGTGCGCAGCGGCCGGCTGAAAGTCATTGCCCTGGCGTCGCCGCAGCGCGATGCGGCGTTCCCCCAGTACCCGACGGTGGCGGAAACGCTGCCGGGCTTCGAGGTGGGCAGCATGTTCGGGCTGATCGCTCCCGCCAGGACGCCGGCGGCAACCGTGGCGGCGATCCGCGATGCGGCCGCCGCGGTGGTTCATTCGAAGCAGGTGGCGCAGACCATGGCCGGCCTGGGCATGACGCCGGTCGGGTCCACGCCCGCCGAGTTCAACCGCTTTCTGCGCGACGAAATCGAAAAATGGCGCAAGGTGGCGCAACAGGCCAACGTGCGCATCGACTGACCGCCCCGCGCCGCGCTATGGCGCCTTCACGATCTCTTGCGCGCACTGCAGCAGCGTGCGCACCCAGCGCCCCCGCTGCGACGGATTGCGCCACAGCAGGCCCAGTTCGCGCGGCGGCGGCGCCAGCGCGCCGCCCTCGCCCGGCACGGGCGGAACGGCGAGCTTGCGCAGGTGCTGGCCGGCCAGGCCCTGGCCGATATCGGGCACCAGCCCGACGCCCAGGCCCCGTTCCACCAGCAAAGCGATCGCCATGACGGAATTCAGCTCGATCCGCTCGTGCGGGCGTATGCCCTGGGCCTGCAGGTAGCGCTGCGCCAGGCTGCCGCCGGCCAGCTGCCTGTCGTAGCGCACCAGCGGCTCGTTGCGCAACAGCTCGAGCGGATCGCGCCCGGCATCGCGCGCATGCGCCAGCACCACCAGCGGCTCCTGGCGCAGCGGCGTCCAGCAGACGGTCTTGGGCAGGTCGAACGACAGCTTCAGGCACAGGGCTGCGTCCAGCTCTGACTGCACCAGCGCGCTGTACAGCGCCGGCGTGATGCCGATGCGCAGCGCGATGCGCACGCGAGGCTGCCGCTCGGTGAAGGCCTGCAGGATGTCGGGCAGGAAACCGTGCAGCGCCGTATTGACCGTGCCCAGGCGCAGCTCGCCCGCCTCTTCATCGGTGGCGACCCAGTCGCGCAGCGCGTCGGCGTCCTGCACCAGGGCGCGGCCGCGTTCGACCAGCCGCTGCCCGGCGGCGGTGGGCCGCACGCTGCGCCCCTGGCGCACCAGCAGGGAAACGTCCAGTTCGCGCTCGAGCGCGCGCATCTGCTGGGCCACGGCGGCCGGGCTCAGGCCAAGCTGGCGCGCGGCTTCCGACATCGAGCCGACGGCGACAACCTTCAGGAAGTGATTCAGGTAGCGGATATCCATTGCCTGTATTTTCTTTCATTTGATGAAAGCAGCGCATACTGTATTGCCATGGCCGCGGCGCACGACAATGTTCTGTTCGGCCCCTGCCGGCCCCCTATACGCAGAACAAGGAAATCCAATGAGCCGCCCCGCCCCGTCTTCACCTTCGCGCCGCCATGCGCTGGCCGCCGCGCTCGGGCTGGCCGCCGCGTCGCTGGCGCCGGCCTGGGCGCAGGGCGCCAGCCCCGCCATGCGCATCATCGTGCCCTTCGCGCCGGGCGGCGGCAACGACGTGCTGGCCCGCCAGCTGGCGCACGGTCTGAACGAAATGTTCAAGCTGGACGTGATCGTGGAAAACAAGCCGGGGGCCGGCGGCAACGTGGGCACCGAGCAGGTGGTGCGCGCCTCGGCGCAGAGCAACACCTTTTTGCTGGGCCATACCGGCACGGTGTCGATCAACCCGGTGCTGTACAAGAACCTGAAATTCAATGCCTCGACCGACCTGCAGCCGGTCGCCATGTTCGCGTCTTCGGCCCTGCTGCTGGTGGTGCCGGCCGAATCGCCCATACAGAGTGTGGCGCAGCTGGCCGACGCCTTGCGCGCCAAGGGGTCCGACATGGATTACGCGTCCAGCGGCACGGGCACCGGCGGCCACCTGACCGGGGAAATGTTCCTGCAGACCCTGGGCGCGCGGGCGGTGCACGTGCCCTACAAGGGCACCGCGCCCGCGCTGGCGGATGTGGCCGGCGGGCAGGTCGACTTCAGCTTCAGCGTCATTCCGGCCGCCATGTCGCTGGTCAAGTCCGGCAAGTTGCGCGCCCTGGCCGTCACCAGCGCCAAACGCATGCAGCTGATGCCCGATGTGCCCACCATGATCGAATCGGGCGTGCCGGCGCTGGCCGATTTCGAAAGCACGCTTACCTACGGCATCCTGGCCCCCAGGGCGGCGCCCGCCGACGCGGTGCGGCAGCTCGAGGCCCGCATACTCAAAGTTGCCGCCACGCCCGGCTTCCAGTCCAGGCTGGCGGTGGAAGGCGCCGAGCCCATGCTGGGCAACACCGCCGAATACGCGCGCCGGATCCAGGAAGAAAGCCGCAAGTGGGGCCACGTAATCACGGTCTCCGGTGCATCGGTATGAACACCGGCAAGCCCGCGATGGCAGCGTCCCTGATCGACCAGTGCCTGGATCCGGCCGGCGATACTGAACTGTTCTCGGACCGCCAATGGCTGGAGGCGCTGCTGCGCTTCGAGGCCGGGCTGGCCGCCGCCCAGGCCGCGGCCGGCCTGGTGCCGGCCGCGGCGGCGGCCGCCATTGCCGAGGCCTGCGCGGCCGTCGAGCTGGACCGCGGCGATTTCATCGAACGGGCGCGCCGCACGGGTGCGTTCGGCATCGGGCTGGTCGATCCCATCCGCGGCTTCCTGGCCGGCCAGGCCCCCGACGCGCTGCCCTACCTGCATTGGGGCACCACCACGCAAGACGCGGTCGACACCGCGCATGCCATGCTTACCAAGACGGCGCTGGCGGCCCTGCTGGACGAGCTGCAGGGGCTGGTGGCCGCGCTGCGCGCGCTGGCGCATGCCCATGCCGCCACGCCGATGATGGCGCGCAGCCTGCTGCAGCCGGCCCAGGTCACCAGCTTCGGTTTCAAATGCGCGCAGTCGGCCGCGGCCCTGCAGCGCAGCGCCAGCCAGTTGCGCGCGCTGGCCCCGCACGCGCTGTGCGTGCAGCTGGGCGGGGCGGTGGGCAACCGCGCCGCCATCGGCCAGCGGGCCGCGCAAGTAGAGCTGGTGCTGGCCGCCGAACTGGGGCTGTGGGCCAGCGGGCAAAGCTGGCATACGCAGCGCGACGCGTGGATGCGGCTGGCCATGGAAGCGTCCGTGTGCGCCGGCAGCCTGTCCAAGCTGGCGCGCGACTGGTCGCTGATGTCGCAGTTCGAAGTCGGGGAACTGGCCGAGGCGCCGCGCGGCCGGACTTCCAGCGCCATGCCCCACAAGCGCAATTCCGTGCACTGCATGCAGGCCATCGCCCTGACCCAGCCGGTGCCCGGGCTGGCCGCGTCGCTGCTCGGCGCCATGACGCAGGCGCATGAACGGGCCATGGGCGAATGGCAGGCCGAACTGTCGAGCTGGGCGCCGCTGTGGCGCCGCGTGCACGGGGCTGCCGCCGCGCTGCGCCTGGCCGCCGAAGGCGTGCAGGTGGATGCGGCGCGCATGCAGTCGCACATCGACGCCTTGTGCGAAGTCATTTTTTCCGAAGCCTGCACCGATGCGCTGGCTCCGCTGGCCGGCCGCGAAGCGGCGCAGCAGGCCATCGAGCAACTGGCGCCGCAGGCCCTGGCGCAGCGCCGGCCGCTGTCGGCCTTGCTGCGGCACTGGGTCGAAACCACCCGCGGCCCCGAGCCGGCGCGCGCCGCCGACCAGGCGCTGGCCGCGGCCACCGACCCGCAGCGCGCCGTGCACGCCTCGGCCACCTGCTGCGTGGAACTGTTGCGCACGCTCGATGCGGCCGAGCCCCCTTCTTCTACCCTGGAGCCCCATCATGTCTGATTCCCTTCCCCACGACGCGCTGGAACGCGGCCTGGCAAACCGGCGCAGGATTCTCGGCGACGCGTGGGTGGACCGCTCGGTCGGCAACGCCAACACCCTGAATGTGGAATTCCAGCGCATGATCACCTGCTACGCGTGGGACAGCATCTGGAGCCGGCCGGGGCTGGACCCCCGCACGCGCCGCATCCTGGTGCTGGCCATCACGGCCTCGATGGGGCGCTGGGAAGAATTCGAACTGCACATCCGCAGCGGCCTGCAGGCGCCGGCCGACGCGCCCGACGCGGCGGCGCTCGACCTGGACACGATCCGCGAAGTGCTGCTGCAGACGGCGGTGTACGCGGGCGTTCCGGCCGGCAATACCGGCATGGCCATCGTGCTGAAAGTACTGGCCGCGCTGGACCGCAGCCCGCCCAAAGCGGATTTCTGGAGCGGCGAGCCCGCCGCGTAGCAGGGCCCGGGCCGGCGCCCTAGCCCGGCGCCACCCGCGCCTGCTCGCGCTGCAGGCCTGCCTGGCGCACGGCGTCCAGCAGACTCAGCGCGGCGGGCGACTGCGCCACGTCGGTGCGCCGCAGCAGGCCCATGGGTTCATCGGTGCCGCCGAACGGCATGGGCAGGCGCACCAGCTCGTTGCGCGCCACGCGTTCCTCGACCAGGCTGGACGGCACGAACCAGACCGCGTCATTGCGCAGCGCCAGTTCCAGGCTCAGCGACACCGACAGGCTTTCCACGCGCGCCACCTGGCGCGGCAGGCCGAACGCGCTGATGACGCTTTCGGCCGACTGGCGGATCAGCGTGCCTTCGGGCGGCACCACCAGCGGATAGCGCGCCAGCGCCAGCGGAGCCAGCGCCCCGTCGCCCAGCAGGGCATGGCCGGCCCGCACGACCACCGTCAGGGGTTCGCGGAACAGGTGCTCGAAGCTCATGCCGGCCATCGCGTCCGGCTCGCCCAGGCGGCCCACGGCGAATTCGATATCGGCCGCCTTCAGTCTTTCCAGCAGTTCGGCATTGCGGCCCGTGTGCACGCGCAGGCTGGCCATCGGCCAGGCCTGCCGGAACACCCGCAGGGCCGCGGGCAGCAGCACGCTGGCCACGGTGGGCAGGATGCCCAGCGCCACCGTCACCGACGAGCCGTCGTCGGCATGGGCCAGCTGCCCGATGCCATCGCGCAGGCTGCCCAGGCAGGTATGGGCATAGGGCGCGAAGATCCGGCCGTCGCGGGTCAGCTCGGCGCCGCGCCGCCCGCGCTCGAACAGCCGCACGCCCAGCACGGACTCAAGCTCGGACAATGTCTTGGACACCGCCGGCTGCGTGATCGACAGCCGCTCGGCGGCGCGCTGCAGGTTGTTCAGCTGGGCGACCGCCAGGAAACACTGGATGTGCCGCAGCTTGATGCGCCCGCCCTGAAAGGGATTTTCCATAACTTTTTATGCAATTCAAACGCACGAAACATCACTTACCATAACTTTATAGCCCGATTACAGTGACGGCTCAATCCATCCTGAGCAGCCGGAGTGTTTCCCCATGGACGGTTCCACGCCACGCCACACGATTCTTACCCCTCGGGACTGGGACGCGCACCCGCCCTACCGCTACCCCGACTACAAATCGTCGGTGCTGCGCAGCCCCACGCTGCCCCTGATTCCCCTGGATGAATCGCTGAAGAACCGCCGGGCGCCCGTTTACGGCGCCAGCTGTCTGGGGCCGCTGGACCACGACCTGACGCGCAATGCCGCCAAAAACGGCGCGCCGCTGGGCGAACGCATCGTGGTCACCGGCAGGGTGCTCGACGAAGGCGGCAGGCCGGTGCGCAACACCCTGGTGGAAATCTGGCAGGCCAACGCGGCAGGCCGCTACGTGCACAAGGGCGACCAGCACGACGCCCCGCTCGACCCGAATTTCCTGGGCGCGGGCCGCTGCCTGACCGACAACGAAGGGCGCTACCGCTTCCTGACCGTCAAGCCGGGCGCCTACCCCTGGGGCAACCACAGCAACGCGTGGCGGCCCAACCATATTCATTTTTCGCTGTTCGGCGACTACTTCGGGTCGCGCCTGGTCACGCAGATGTATTTCCCGGGCGATCCGCTGCTGCAGCTCGATCCCATTTTCCAGGGCACGCCCACGGATGCGCGCGAACGCCTGGTGTCGCGCTTTTCGCTGGATGCCACCCAGGAAGGTTTCGCGCTGGGCTATGAATTCGACATCGTGCTGCGCGGCGCGCGCCAGACCCCTACGGAGTAAGCCATGCCTGTCCTGAAGCAGACGCCTTCCCAGACCATCGGCCCGTTCTTCGCGTACGGGTTGTGCCCCGAGCAATACAACTTCGAGCTCGCCAGCCTGTTCACGCCCGTGCTGGCCGAGCGCCACGCGGCCGGCCAGCCCATCACGATCGAAGGGCGCGTGTACGACGGCAGCGGCAAGGCCGTCGACGACGCCGTCATTGAAATGCTGCAGGCCGACGCGGCGGGGCAGTACGCCGAATCGCTGGAAGGCATTGCCGCAAGCGGGTTCAAGGGATTCGCGCGCGTAGGCACCGGCACCGATGCCCAATCGCGGTTCGTGGTCGAGACCATCAAGCCGGGTGCCCTGGGGCCGGCGTCGGCGCCGCACATCGATGTCATCGTCATGATGCGCGGCATGTTGCTGCACGCCTACACCCGCATCTATTTTGAAGACGACGCGGCGGCCCACGCCCAGGACGCCGTGCTGGCCGCCGTGCCGCCGGAACGCCGCGGCACGCTGATCGCCCGCCGCCTGCCGTATGCTGGCCGCAACGCCTACCAGTTCGACATTCATCTGCAAGGCCCGCACGAAACCGTGTTCTTCGACGTGTGAAAGCCCCCCCCGAAACACAGCCCGCGGTGAAGCCCTGACGCCCGGCTGACCTGAAGACGCCGCCCTTCCCTGCCCGCGCAGCCAGCCTGCAGCGGGCTTTTCGGCGTTGCTTCGCGCCCCCCGCAGAGGCAGGGAAATCCCCATTCTGAAAAACATTTTCTTGCGTCTCGACTCGTTGAATTATTCTTAGCTATCTAATATTATTTGGCTGCACGTCACGACATCGCTGGTTGCGCAAAAGGCGCACGACGCCCAGGCCTATCCCATTAAAGAACGTGCCAAGAAAAACGGAGAGAGACTCATGATTCACAATCGATCAGCACTTCGCCGCCAGGGCTGTAGCGTCATCCTGGCATCGCTGCTCAGCGCTTCGCTGGGCCTTGCGCTGCCGGCCGCCGCGCAGGCCGAACAGGCCTCGCAGTTCCCGTCGCGCCCCATCCGCTTCATCGTTCCCTATGCCGCGGGCGGCCTGCCCGACACCGTGGCGCGCGTGGTGGCGCAAGGCCTCACGATCAGCATGGGCCAGCCCGTCGTGGTGGAAAACAAGCCCGGCGCCAACGGCGTCGTCGCCGCGCAGGCGCTGGCCAGCAGCCCGGCCGACGGCTATTCGTACCTGGTCACCGACGGCTCGATGATGTCCATCAACCCGTCGCTGTACAAGAACCTGCCCTATGACCCCAAGCGCGACTTCGTGCCGGTTTCGCTGATCGCCACCTCGCCGCTGTTCCTGGCCACCAGCACGCAAACCGGCATCACCTCGCTGCAGGATTTCGTGAAGCGCGTGAAGGCCAAGCCGGGGGTCATGAACTACGGCTCGTCGGGCGTCGGCAGCTCGCACCATCTCACCATGGAAGCCATGAAGATCGCGCTGAAGCTCGACATCAGTCACGTGCCGTTCCGCGGCTCGGGCCAGTCGGTGCCGGCCATGATCGGCAATCAGGTCGATGTGGTGTTCGCCGCCCTGCCCTCGCTGTCGGGCTTCGCCGACAAGGGCCAGGCCAGGATCCTGGCCACCAACGCCGGCAAGCGCTCGGCCCTGGCGCCCGATATCCCGGCCATTTCCGAAATCATTCCCGGCTTCAACTTCGCCGTCACGGTGGGCGCGCTGGCCCCCACCGGCACGCCCGATTTCGCGGTGCAGAAGCTCAGCGCGGCCATCGCCAAGGCGGTCAAGGACGCCGCCGTCGTGAAACAGTTCAACACGCTGGGCATCGAGCCCGTCGGCGGCACGCCCGCCGAATACGAAGCCGCGATCGATGACGAAGCCAAACGCTATCAAAGCGCGATCCAGGCGGCGGGGATCAAGGCCGACTAGCCCTGTCCCCGGGCGGCGCGCGGGGCGGAACACCCCGGACCCGCGCGCCGCGGCCCATCGCGCGCCTTATCCCGACATGAAGGAGCCCCTATGTTGACGACTGAAGAAAATGAACTGCTGTGCCGGGTAGTCGGCGACGCGCCCATGGGCCAATTGATGCGCAGGCACTGGACACCCGTGTGCCTGAGCGAAGAGGTCAGCGAGCCGGACGGCGACCCGGTGCAGGCGCGCGTGCTGGGCGAAGACCTGGTGGTGTTCCGCGACACCGACGGCCGCGTCGGCGTCATGGACGAATACTGTCCGCACCGGCGCGTGTCGCTGGTGTACGGCCGCAACGAAGAATGCGGACTGCGCTGCCTGTACCACGGCTGGAAGATGGACGTGGAGGGCACCGTGATCGAAATGGTGTCCGAGCCGGCCGCCAGCACCATGGCGCAGAAAGTCAAGCACAAAGCCTACAAGGTGCAGGAATGGGGCGGCGTCATCTGGGCCTACATGGGCCCGCAGGACGACATTCCCGACTTCGCGCCGCCGCCCTGGGCGCCCACCGCCGACGCCAAGGTCAGCATCGCCAAAGTGATCATTCCGTGCAACTGGGCGCAAATCCTGGAAGGCGCGATCGATTCCGCGCACAGCTCCAGCCTGCACTCGTCGGATTTCGTGCCGGCGCGCGTCGGCGGCGCCGAGGCCACCGACAAGAACTGGCTGCGCCCGTCCACCGACAAGGCGCCGCGCCTGCAGGTGCAGCGCGCCTCGTTCGGCTTTCGCTACGCGGCGATCCGCCGGCCGATCACCAACGCGGCGCAGAACGACTATGTGCGCTCTACCGTGTTCGTGGCGCCCGGCACGGTGCTGATTCCGCCCAATAACCTGTACAACGTGGCCAACGTCAACGTGCCTCGGGACGACACCAGCACGGCGTTCTATTTCATCGCCTGGGGCGAAAAAGCCACCACGCCCGATACCGAGACCTGGCGCCGGTTTCTGGGCACCAGCGTGGGCATCGACCTGGACGAGCGCTACCGGCCGCTGCGCAACCCCGAAAACCGCTTCTGGCAGGACCGCCAGGCCATGAAGGCCGGCAACTTCACCGGCATACGCGGCTTTCCGAACCAGGACATCGCCATGTGGATCACCATGGGTCCGCTGGCGAACCGCGCGGAAGAGCGCCTGGGCGCCAGCGACCTGGCCATCGTCGAATTCCGCCGCCAGATGCTCGAAGCCGTGCAGGCGTTCCAGAAAGGCGAAGCCGCGATCGGCACGGGCGCGCTGCGCATTCCCGCCGAAGTCTGCTCGTTCCAGGCCATCGTGCCCAAGACCACAGACTGGCGCGAGTTCACCGCGCGGCCGGCCGGCGCGCAGCCCGGCAACGACCCCGAACTGGCCGGCAACTACCAGACCACCGCTTGAATCCAGGAGACCACGTTGGCCAAGCTACCGCTTTCCATCGCCATGGGCGACTACGACCGCAACCGCGCGCTGTACGACGGCGCCGTGCAGATTGACGGGGTGGACCCCACTTTCATGCTGCTGAACCCGGAAGAGATGTTCTTCCGCGCATTCCGCTTCCAGGACTTCGACATCAGCGAGCTGTCATTCAGCAGCTACCTGGTCAAGCATGCCCGGGGCGACTGTCCCTACATCGCGCTGCCCATTTTCCTGTCGCGCGCGTTCCGCCATACCTCTATCTATGTGCGCAAAGACCGCATCAAGTCGCCGCAAGACCTGAAGGGCAAGCGCATCGGCATCCCCGAATATCAGCTCACCGCCAACGTATGGGCGCGCGCGCTGCTGCACGACGACTACGGCGTCAGGCCGTCGGACGTGACCTGGGTGCGCGGCGGCATCGACCAGCCCGGCCGGCCCGAGAAGATCAAGCTGCAGCTGCCGGACGACGTGAAAATGATCGACGCCCCGCCGTCGACCACGATTTCGGACATGCTGGACCGCGGCGAGATCGAGGGCTTCATGGCGCCCCGCGCACCCTTCGGCGCGGCGCGCGCCAACCCCGACGTCGGCTGGCTGTTCGACGACCCCACCGCGGTGGCCAAGGACTACTACAAGCGCACGGGCATTTTTCCCATCATGCACGTGGTGGGCGTGCGCAAGACCCTGGCCGAGCAGCACCCGTGGCTGCCGGGCGCGCTGCTGAAGGCTTTCGAGCAGTCGAAGGCGGCGGCGCTGGCCAAGCTCGAAGACACGTCCGCCACCAAGGTCACGCTGCCCTTTGTCGAAGAACAGCTCAAGGCCGCGCGCGACACTCTGGGCGAAAACTACTGGGCCTACGGCGTCGACGCCAACCGGCCCACGCTGGAGGCATTCACCCGCCATCACCACGCGCAGGGCCTGTCGTCCCGCCACGTTGCGGTGGACGAGCTGTTCCATCCCGGCACCTACGAAACCTACAAGATCTAGGCGGCCCCCCGCAGTACGAGATTGCCATGACAGAGTCCATACCGGGCCAAGACGCCCTGATGCCGCTGCGCATCGCCAGCATCGTCGACGCCGCCGACGGCATCCGCTCGTTCGAGCTGCGCGATGCCGGCGGCGGCGAACTGCCGCCCTTCACGCCCGGCTCGCACGTGAAAGTGCGCGTGCCCAACGGCGAGCTGCGCAAGTATTCGCTGTGCAACGACGCCGCCGAACGCGACCGCTACGTCATCACGGTCAAGCGCGATGCACAGGGCCGCGGCGGCTCGATCAGCCTGGTGGACCAGGCCGCCGTGGGCGACACCCTGCCCACGTCCATGCCGGACAACGCCTTCGCGCTGGTCGACAACCCCGGCAGCCTGATCTTCATCGCGGGCGGCATCGGCATCACGCCCATCCTGTCCATGATCCGCTCGCTGGGCGAACTGCCCGAAATCGGCTGGAAGCTGTATTACCTGAGCCAGTCGCCCGCCACCACGGCTTTCGTGGACGAACTGGGCCGCCCCGAATGGAAGGGGCGGGTGCGCATCCACCACGACCACGGCGACCCCGCGCAGTCGCTGGACCTGTGGCCGGTGCTGGAAAAACCCAATCGCGGACACGTGTACTGCTGCGGCCCGCGCGGGCTGATGGAGGCGGTGCGCGACATGTCCGGCCACTGGTCGCCCGCGCGCATCCATTTCGAAAGCTTCCTGGAAGGCGGCGGCAAGCAGCCCGACGACCGGCCCTTCACGGTGGAACTGGCGCGCTCGGGCGGCGAGCTGGTGGTGCCGGTGGGCAAGTCTATTCTGTCGGTGCTGCTGCAGGCCGGCGTGCGCGTCGGCCACTCATGCGAAAGCGGCACTTGCGGCTCATGCCGCACCGGACTGCTGGCCGGCACCGCCGACCACCGCGACATGGTGCTGCTGCCCGACGAGCAGGACAGCCAGATCATGGTGTGCGTCTCGCGCGCAAGCTGCGACAAGCTGGTGCTGGATCTGTAGCCACATACCTGGAGCCGCCACATGGCCACTTCCGTTCTGAATCTGGGCGTCATCGGGCTGGGCCGCGCGTTTTCGCTGATGCTGCCGTCGTTTCTGGGCGATGCGCGCGTGCGGCTGGTGGCCGCCTGCGACCCGCGCCCGGCGGCCCGCGCGCAGTTCGCGGCCGATTTCCAGTGCCCGGTGTATGAATCCGCCGAAGCGCTGGCCCGCGACCCGAACGTGCAGGCCGTGTATGTTGCCAGCCCGCACCAGCATCACGCCGAGCATACGCGCCTGGCGGCCGCGCACGGCAAGCATGTGCTGGTCGAGAAACCCATGGCGCTGAGCCTGGAAGAATGCGACGCCATGATCGCCGCCTGCGATGCCGCCGCGGTGCACCTGGTGATCGGCCACTGCCACAGCTTCGACACGCCCTACCTGCATTGCCGCGAACGCATCGCGCAGGGCGAGTTCGGCGCCGTGAAGATGGTGCATGCGCTGAACTACACCGACTATCTGTTCCGGCCGCGTCGGCCCGAAGAGCTGGCCACCCGCGAGGGCGGCGGAGCCGTGTTCAGCCAGGCCGCCCACCAGGTCGACATCGTGCGCATGCTGGTGGGCCGGCGCCCCACCCGCCTGCGCGCCGCGCTGGGCAACTGGGAGCCCGGGCGCCCCACCGAAGGCGCCTACAGCGCGCTGCTGTGGTTCGAAGGCGGCGCCTATGCCTCGCTGAACTACAACGGCTACGCGCACTTCGATTCTGACGAATGGATGGACTGGACCGGCGAAATGGGCCACCCCAAAGACCCGGACGACTATGGCGCGGCGCGGCGCAAGCTGCACAGCCTGGGCGACCCGCGCGACGAGGCCGCGCTGAAAGCCGCCGGCACCTACGGCGGGCCCAGCTACCGCGCGCCGCCCGCCCGGGCGCCCGGCGCCGCCCCGGCCCGGCACCAGCACTTCGGCGCGATCCTGGTGTCGTGCGAACGCGCCGACTTGCGGCCCATGCCGCACGGCATCCTGGTGTATGGCGACGAACGCCGCGAATTCCTGCCGCTGCCCCCGCCGGCCGCGCCGCGCCTGGAAGTGGTCAGCGAACTGCACGACGCCATCTATCAAGGGCGCGCGCCCCTGCATGACGGGCACTGGGCCAAGGCCACCCTGGAAATCTGCCTGGCCATGCTGCAATCCGACGGTTCGGGCGCCGACGTGCCCCTGCGCCGCCAGGCCCGCGCCGCCCCATGAGCACCCCGTGGCCGCGCCGCGGCCGGCGAAACGGCTGGCGCGTTGCGTTATCATTTCCCGCGACTTTCCGACATCATCACGCTGCCCGCGCATGACTTCCAAAGAAACGAGAAAAGTCCTTGCCCACTGGCGCGAGGCCGTTCCCCATGACCGCCTGGCCCACCTGATCAAAGACGCCACGCGCGCCCTGGTGCGCGGCCTGCAAATGCGCCTGTCGGATCACAACGTCTCGTTCGGCCATTGGGCATTCCTGCGCATCCTGTGGGAACAGGACGGCCTGACGCAGCGCGAGCTCAGCGAGCAGGCCGGCGTCATGGAGCCCACCACCTATGCGGCCATGAAGGCGATGGAAGCGCTGGGCTATATCGAACGCAAGCACCTGCCCGGCAACAACAAGAACATCCACGTGTTCCTCACCCGCAACGGCCGGGCCCTGAAGAAAAAGCTGATTCCGCTGGCCGAAGAAATCAACGCCATCGGCACGCACGGCCTGACCAGCGCCGAGATCAAGACGGCGCGCAAGGTGCTGCTGACCATCATCGCCAACATGGCCGACGATGAAGCCTCGATGGAAAACGCCGAACGGCGCGTGCCGTCCACCCGCGAGATGTCGCGGCGCATCAACGAGACCGCCGAATCGCAGGCCTGAGCCTGCACGCGAACGCTAGCGGTACGTCACGTCGATCACATAGCGGCGCGGGCCGTCTTGCCGCCCAGGCCGTGCCTGCAACGGCCGCACCGCCACATCGGCCACCGGAATGGCCGGCGCGGTGTGCGCCGCGGCGGCACTGCCGTGCCCGCCGCAATCCAGCGTGGCGGTGGGCAAGCGGCCGCGAACCCGCACATCGGTCCGGCAGTCCGCCGGCACCACAATGCTGCCCGTGAAGTGGATTTTCCCGCCCGCTGCGATGGCCGGCATGGCGATCGCCGCTCCCAACATACCGACCCACAGTGCTCGCACGGCCTTCATGTCTGCTCCTGGCGTGTGGTGGAATCACGTATGCACAGACTGCGTGCCTATCTGGCTGGTTTACGTCACCTGCGCGTCCCAGCTTAAGGCAGAACGTTCAAAAACCATAGAGCCGCGCG
Organism: Bordetella petrii; assembly: GCF_017356245.1. Lineage (NCBI taxonomy): Bacteria > Pseudomonadati > Pseudomonadota > Betaproteobacteria > Burkholderiales > Alcaligenaceae > Bordetella > Bordetella petrii. Next base: position 994,283 of record NZ_JAFMZZ010000004.1, on the reverse strand, counting down.
GGGTTGTCGACCAGGATGCGGTGCGCGGCCTGCACGGTGCCGCACCAGCGGTACAGCAGGTCGACCAGGTTCGCGTCGTTGACGCTGTCGGCCGGCTGGGTGGTGTGGGGCCAGTCGCTGCCCCACACCAGCCGTTGCGGCGCATGCCGCGCCAGCGCGCGCCCCAGCCACAAGGTGTCGGCGTAGCCGGGCTCGCCGGCGCCGGACCGCATGTAGGCTCCCGACAACTTGACCCAGGTGTTGCCCGCGTCCAGCAGGCGGCGCAGCGCGGTGTACGCCGCGCCCTGCTCGCCTTCGGCTGGATCGATGCGGCCCATGTGGTCCACCACCAACGGCACGGGCAGGCCCGACAGCACCGGCGCCAGGCCAATCAGCTGTTCCGGATGCATGAAAACCTGGATGTGCCATCCCAGCCGCGCGGCCTTGCGGGCCAGGGTGGTCAGCATCGGCACGGCCGTGTCGCCCCACGACTGCGGCGTCACGAAATTCACCCGCAGGCCGCAGATGCCGCCGGCGGCCAATCGGTCCAGCTCGGCTGCGCCCACGTCCGCATCCACCACCGCCACGCCGCGTGCCCGCGGGCCCAGCCTGGCCAGGGCATCCAGCGTGCAGGCATTGTCGGTGCCGTAGGTGGACGGGTTGACGACCACGGTGCGCGTGGTGCCCAGTCGCTGCTGCAGCCGCTGATAGGCGGCCACGTCGGCCACCGGCGGCGTGCGCCGCCAGTGCGGAGACGGCGCAAAGCGCGGGTCGAAGACATGCATGTGGCTGTCGCATGCACCGTCCGGCAGCGCGTGCGCCGGCCGGTTGGTGCCGAGGGAATGCGCAGGCGCGTGGGCGCGGGCCTGCTCGCCGCCGTGGGGTGTGCTCATGGGCAGGCAGTGTAGGAACGCGCGCCGCGCGGCACAACGGTGTTCCGCAGCGGGAAACACCGTGCGCCACGAGAAACAGGCGGCTCAGGCCGGGCCGCCGCGGCGCCCCGCCGTGACGGCCCCCTGCCGCACGCCCATCATGGCGCGAGACAGGCGGTTGGCCGCCGACAGCACCGTTTCTTTATGCTGGTGCAGCATTTCTTCTGTCAGCCGCGACAAGGGCCCGGAAATGCAGATGGCCCCCAGCAGGGTCCAGTTCACCGTGTACACGGGGGCCGAAATGCTGGATACCTCGGGGTCGCGTTCGCCCAGCGACATCATGTAGCCCGCGCGCCGGATGGATTCGTAGGGCTCGCCCTCTTCGCCCGAGAAGGCCAGGATGACGCGGCCGGGGCTGCCCAGGTTCAGCGGCAGCCCGGCGCCCGCGCGGACGTGGTGGCGGATGGACTTGGGGCCCTCGACCCGCGCCACGCAGATGCGCTGGTTGCCTTCGCGCACATAGAACGTGGCGCTTTCGCCGGTGGCGATGGACAGTTCGCGCAGCACGGGCTCGACCACGTCGTGCACATTGAACGTGGCCTGGTAGCACGCCCCCAGCCAGCCCGCCGCGCGCGCCAGCCGCCAGGTGCCGTCTGCGCGCTGCGCCAGGTAATCGTCCATGGCCAGCGTGCGGGCCAGGCGCAGCACCGTGGACCGGTGATAGCCCGTGCGGCGGCTGAGTTCGGCCAGCGACAGGCTGGCATCGTCCACGCCGAAGGCTTCGAGGATGTGCATGGCCCGCCGCACGGCCACGACGCCTTCTTCGGCCGGTTCGTCGGCCGGGTCTTCCGGATTTGATTTCATATGGCAGAACATGTTCCGAGATACGGAATGGCATTGTAATGTACGGAACACAATCGCACAATGCGCGGACCAAAACCAACACCGGAGACATCCATGAACTTCCTGCCCCGCCTGCTGGCCAGCGCCCTTCTGGCGTGCGCGGCGCTGCCCGCCGCCGCCCAGGACTTTCCCGCCAAGGCCATCCGCCTGGTCGTGCCGTTTCCCCCGGGCGGCGGCACCGACACCCTGACCCGCGAAGCGGCCAACAAAGTGTCGACCGACACCGGCTGGAGCATCGTGACCGAGAACCGCCCCGGCTCGGGCGGCAACATCGGCGTGGACGCCGTGGCCAAGGCGGCGCCGGACGGCTACACGCTGGTCATGGGCCAGACCAGCAACCTGGCCATCAATCCCACGCTGTACAAGAACCTGCCGTACGACCCCGAGAAAGACCTGGCGCCCGTGGGGCTGGTCGCCAGCGCGCCGCTGGTCCTGGTGGTGTCGGCCCAGTCCCCGTACAAGACCCTGGCCGATGTCGTGGCCGCGGCCAAGGCCGATCCCGGCGCGCTGAATTGCGCCACGTCGGGCAACGGCACGGTGTCCCACCTGGCCAGCGAAAAGCTGCAGAAGGCCGCCGGCGTGAAGTTCACGCACATTCCCTACAAGGGCGCCTCGCAAGGCGCCAACGACCTCATCGGCGGCCAGATCGAGATGTACATGTCGTCGGTGCCCACGCTGATCGGCCATATCCGCAGCGGAAAAATGCGCGCCCTCGCCGTCACCTCGCTGAAGCGTTCGCCCGACCTGCCCGATGTGCCCACGGTGGCGGAGTCCGGCTACCAGGATTTCGAGGCGATCACCTGGTTCGGCCTGGCCGGCCCGGCCGGCGTGCCGGCCGAGATCGTGGCGAAGCTGAACACCGCCTTCAACAAGGCGCTGAATACGCCCGACATCCGGCAGAAGTTCCAGAGCCAGGGCGCGGAAGTGCTGACCAGCACGCCGCAGGAATTCGCCCAATTGATCCATGACGACCGGATCCGCTGGGGAGACATCGTCAAGGCCTCGGGCGCCCGCGTCGAGTAAAGGCGATACCGAGCTGCCGCCATGGCCACCTTCGCCTACTCGTCCGGCGCCGGCAAGCCCACCGCGGGCATTCCGGCCCACGCCTGCGACTGCCACATCCATGTGTACGACGCGGCCTGGCCGGCGGCGCCCGGCGCCAGCCTGCGCCCGCCGGACGCTTCCATCGCGCAGTACCGCGCCCTGCAGCAGCGGCTGGGCACCACCCGGGCGGTGCTGGTCACGCCGTCGACATATGGCGCGGACAACCGCGGCATGCTGGCGGGCCTGGCCGGCATGGGCGGGCAAGCCCGCGGCGTTGCCGTCATCGACGGCCGCGAAAGCGATGCGGCGTTGCAGGCGCTGCACAATGCCGGCGTCCGGGGCGTGCGGCTGAATCTCTCGCTGGGCGTGTCCGGCGGCATCGGCATGCTCGAACCCCTGGCGGCGCGCATCGCGCCGCTGGGCTGGCACATGCAGCTGCTGATGGCGCCCGACCAGCTTGCCGGCATCGGCGCGCGCCTGGCGAAGCTGCCGGTGCAGCTGGTGTTCGACCACATGGCGCGGCTGCATCCGGACCAGGCATTCGTGCACCCCGCGCACGCGCTGGTGCTGCGCCTGCAGCGCGAGGGGCGGGCCTGGGTGAAGGTGTCGGGCGGCTACATCGTCAGCCGGCACGGCCAGGCGGATGACCCGGCGCTGGACACGCTGGCCCGCAGCTATATCGACGCCGCGCCCGATCGCGTGCTGTGGGGCAGCGACTGGCCGCATGCCACCGCATCGGCGGGCCGCCAGCCGATGCCCGACGACGCCCTGCAGCTCGACCGGCTGGCCGCCTGGGCCGGCGGCACATCCACATTCGAACAAATCCTGGTCCGCAATCCTCAGGCGCTATATGGCTTTGCCTGCGCGGCGGCCCGGGAATCTCTGGAGACATCATGAACGCATCCCGATCCGGCATCCGCTTTTCCCGCCGCCAGTTCCTCGCCGCCAGCGCCCTGCTGGCCGCCTGCGGCGCCGCCCGCGCCACGGGCGGCTGGCCCGGCGGCAAAACCATCGACTGGGTCGTCCCCTATCCCCCGGGCGGCAGCACCGACGTGCTGGGCCGCGCCATCGCGCAGCAGCTCGACGCGCTGCTCAAGACCACCGTGATCGTCGACAACCGGCCCGGCGCCACCGGCACCATCGGCGCGGCCCGGGTCGCGCGGTCGGCGCCCGACGGGCTGACGCTGCTGGGCACTTCGATCGGACCGCAGGCGATCGCGCCGCACATCATGGGCAAGCTGCCGTACGACCCGATCGAAGACTTCGCGCCGGTGATTACCGTGGGCACCATTCCCCACATCCTGGTGGTCGGCGCCAAGCAGCCCTACCGATCGGTGCAGGCCTTGATCGAAGCCGCGCGGGCCCAGCCCGACAGCATCGCCTATGCCTCGGGCGGCACCGGCACCGTGCTGCACATGCAGGGCGCGCTGCTGCAGCTGACGACCGGCGCCCGCTTCATCCACGTGCCCTACAAGGGCGACACGCCCGCCCTGCAGGACACCCTGGGCGAGCAGGTGCAGTTCATGTTCGCGCCAGCGGCCGCGTCGCTGCCGCACATCCGCAACGGCTCGCTGCGCGCGCTGGCGGTGACCTCGGCGCAGCGGCTGCCCGCGCTGCCAGACGTGCCGACCATGGCCGAAGCCGGCTTCGACAATTTCGTGGTCGAGCAATGGCAGGCGGTGTTCGCGCCGGCCGGCACCCCGCCGGCCGTCATCCAGCAGCTGAACGCCGCCATCGGCAAGGCGCTGGAGACGCCCGCCCTGAAAACGCTGTCCGACAAGCTGGGCATCACCCTGGTGGGCGGCTCGCCCCAGCAGCTGGATGAGATGCGGCGCGCGGATTTCGCGAAGTGGGGCAAGGTGATCCGCGACGCCCAGATAAAAGCCTGAGGCTGCGCAGCCGGCCTTTCACATCCATCTACTTCCCGCCGTTCAAAGGATTCGAGCATGACGCTTCCCGACATCATCAAGGACTTTCCCCGTGTTCCCGCCGACATCGTCGAGCGGGCCGCGGCCTTCCAGCCGGCCATCCTGGCCGATGTAGCGGGCCGGCGCGGCGCGCTGCACGGCCGGATCCGGCCGCTGCATTCCAGCATGAAGCTCGCCGGCCCGGCGCTGACGGTCGAGGTGCGCCCCGGCGACAACCTGATGATCCACGCGGCCATTTCGCTTGCCCGGCCCGGCGACGTGCTGGTAATCGACGGCAAGGGCGACCTGAACTCTGCCCTGATGGGCACCATCATGATGAACGCCTGCCGGCAGCTGGGCATCGCCGGCGTGGTCATCGACGGCGCCGCGCGCGACAGCCTCGACATCATCGAAATGGACTACCCGGTCTTTGCCGCCGGCACCAACCCCAATGGCCCCACCAAGAACATCGGCGGCCGCATCGGCCATCCGGTCACGGTTGGCGGCGTCACGGTGCATCCCGGCGACTTCATCATCGGCGACAGCGACGGCGTGGTCGTGGTCGAACGCGAAAAAATCGAAGCCCTGCTGCCCGCGGCCGAGAAAAAGGTCAGGGACGAAGCCGCCCGCATCGCCGCCATCCAGGCGGGCGATACCGCGGCCAAATGGCTGGGCGCCGCCCTGCGCAACGCCGGCGTGCTCAACGAAGGAGAAACCCTGTGACCACCGCCGCCCCCGCTGCCCAAGACAGGCCGGCCGTCCTGGTAACAGCGGCGGACCTTGCGCCCGAGGCGCTGGCGCTGCTGGACGGCTACCGCATCGTCTATGCCGGCAAGACCCCCTCCGACCAGGACATCGTCGACCTTTGCCGCGCCCACGACCCCGCGGCCATCATCGTCCGGTACGGCAAGGTCGGCGCCGCGGCCATGGATGCGGCGCCATCGCTGCGCGTCATTTCCAAGCACGGCAGCGGCACCGACACGATCGACAAGGCCGCCGCGCAGGCGCGCAATATCGACGTCGTCGCCGCGGTGGGCGCCAACGCGGCGGCCGTCGTCGAGCAGGCCTTGGCGCTGCTGCTTGCCTGCGCCAAGTCTGTCATTGCGCTGGACGTGCGCATGCGGGCCGGCCATTGGGACAAGGCCACCCACAAAAGCGAAGAACTGGCCGGCAAGACCCTGGGCCTGGTCGGCCTGGGCGCCATCGGCCTGCGCATGGCGAAAATGGGCGCGGCCCTGGACATGCGCGTCATCGGCCACGACCCGTTTGCAAAGAACCTGCCCGCCGACGTGCGGCAGGTCGACCTGGATACCATCTGGCGCGAATCGGATGCGATCTCGCTGCACTGTCCCTTGACCGACGACAACCGGGGCTTGCTGAACGCGCGCACGCTGGCGCAATGCAAGCCCGGCGTCATTCTGGTAAATACGGCGCGCGGCGGCCTGATCGACGAAGCCGCGCTGATCGACGCCGTGCGTTCCGGGCAGGTAATGGCCGCGGGGCTGGACAGCTTCGCGGTAGAGCCCATGACCGCGGGCCACCCGTTCCAGCACGAGAAGAACATTATTCTCAGCCCGCACATCGGCGGCGTGACCCGCGCGGCGTACGTCAACATGGGCATCGCCGCCGCCAGAAACGTGCTGGCCGCCCTGGCGCGCCAGGCCGCTGCCCGCTGATTCAGTAAATTTACAGGAGGAGACCCCACATGAAATCCGCAACCCTGCTGTGCGCCCTGGCGCTCGGCCTGGCCGCCGGCGCCGCGCAGGCCAAGTACCCCGACCATCCCGTGCGGCTGGTGGTCGGCTTTTCCGCGGGCGGCCCCACCGACGTGGTCGCGCGCGCCTTCGCCGACCAGGCATCGCGCAGTCTGGGCCAGCCCTTCGTGGTCGAAAACAAGCCGGGCGCCAACACCATCCTGGCCGCAGAGGCCGTGGCCAGCGCCAAGCCCGACGGATACACCCTGCTGCTGGGCGCCACCAACCACACCATGATCCCCGCCCTGTACAGCACGCGCATCAAGTTCGACGCGCTGAAATCGTTCGCGCCGATATGCACGCTGGCCATCAGCCCGACCGTGCTGGTCGTGGGGCCGTCGATGCCCGTCAAGACCCTGGACGAATTTCTGCGGCAGGTAAAGGCCGAACCCGGCAAACGCACCTACGCCACGCCCGGCACGGGCAGTTCGGGGCACTTTGCCAGCGAACAGTTCCTGCGCCTGACGGGCGCCTCGATGAACCACATTCCGTACAAGGGCGCCGCGCAGGCCGTCACCGACCTGATGGGCGGCCAGGTGGACAGTTCCCTGGCGACCCTGGGCTCGGTCCTGCCGCAGATCCAGTCCGGCAAGCTGACCGCGCTGGCAGTCGCCGCGCCCAGCCGTTCGGCGCTGCTGCCGGATGTGCCGACCTTTGACGAAGCCGGTGTCAAGGGCTACGCCGCCGACGCCTGGTACGGGCTGCTTGCCCCCGCGGGCACGCCGCCCGAGGCCCTGGCGGCGCTGCAGCAGGCCGCCACCGATTTCGCGCAATCGGCCGACTCGGCTTCCAAGCTGCGCTCGCTGGGCATGGCGCCCCAGAACACCTGCGGCAGCGCGTTCGCCGCCCAGCTGGCCCGCGAGATCGACGCCAACGGCGCCCTGGCGCGCGAACTGGGCCTGCGGGCAGACTGAGCCGGCTCGCCGCATATCCACTGACCGCAACGCCGAATAGGCCATCGCCATGTTTCTTCTTGCGCCGCCCCAGGTGGGCGATTTCGAACTGTTTTCCGCCATGCCGGACGCATTCAGGCGGCGCGCGCGCAGCGCGTGGGCCGACGCCAACCGGGGCGGCGCCATCGCGGACTCGTTCCTGGAAGGTCCGGTCTTCGATGACGCGGGCAATCTCTACGTGACCGACATCCCCTGGGGCCGCATCTTCCGTATCGATCCCGCGGGCCGATGGACGCTGGTGGCCGAGTATGACGGCGAGCCCAATGGCATGAAGTTCCTGGATGCCGGCACGCTGCTCATTACCGACTACAAGAACGGCCTGATGCGGCTGGATGTCGCCACCGGCAGCGTCACGCCCTATCTCGAACGGCGCAACAGCGAACGCTTCAAGGGCGTGAACGACCTGGTTTTCGATACCCGGGGCAATCTCTATTTCACCGACCAGGGCCAGAGCGGCCTGCACGACCCCACCGGACGCCTGTACCGGCTGAAGCCCGACGGCCAGCTCGATACGCTGCTGTCCAATGTTCCCAGCCCGAACGGCGTAGCCCTGGCGCCCGACGGCCGTGTGCTTTACCTTGCCGTCACCCGCGGCAACTGCGTGTGGCGCGTGCCCCTGCTGCCGGACGGCAGCGTCTCGAAGGTCAGCCAGTTCTTTACCTCGTACGGGCCCAGCGGCCCGGACGGCCTGGCCGTGGACGAGGCGGGCAACCTGGCGATGGCCAATCCCGGCCTGGGATACGTCTGGCTGCTGAATTCGCGGGCCGAGCCGGCCATGGTATGGCGCAGCGGCGCGGGCGGCTCGACCACCAATATCGCGTTCGGAGGCGCCGACCGGCGCACGCTGTACTGCACCGAATCGGCATCCGGCTCGATCCTGCGCGCAACGGCCCCGCATGCCGGCCTTGCCCTGAACCGGCCGCGCTGAGCGCGGCGCCTAGATGAACAGGTCCTGCGCGCGCCGCAGCAGGTCGCTTTTCTGCACGAAGCCGATCACGCGGCGTTCGACGGCGTCGCTGAGCACGGGCGTGCGCTCGGCGGGGGACTCGACCACGATCTGCCAGGCCTCGCGCAGCGGCTGGCCCTTGTACACCACCGGAAATTCATCCAGGACCAGGTCGCGCAGCAAGGGCGCCGGCGCATCGCCGGCGCGGGCCAGCAGGTCGTTGGTCCAGATCGCGCCCACGAATCGCCGCGCCTCGTCAACCACGAAGACAAAGCGCTTCTTCCGGTCTACCCCGGCCTGCAGCGCCTGGCGCGCCGAAGCCGATGCGGACGCCAGCCCGCCGGACGGGCGCATGACGGCGGCCACCGTGTCATCGGCCAGGCGGTTGCGGCGCTCGTCGCGCGCGCGATGCCGCGAGGTCACCTCGTAGGCCCCCGATTGCCCGAACAGCTGGGAAACCGCATAGGCCGCGGCGGTGGCGATCATCAGCGGAAACACGAAGGCGGATTCCTGGGTCATCTCGAACACCATCAGCGTCGACATGAACGGCGCCTTGGTGGTGGCCGACAGCGCCGCCGCCATGCCCAGCACGCCCAGCAGCACCCCGTCGTGCACGCCGAACCACTGGCCGGCCAGGGGCGCGCAGGCGCTGCCGGCCAGCGCGCCGATCAGCAGCGAAGGCGTGAACATGCCGCCGATCGCGCCCGAGCCCACCGTGGCCGCGGTGGCCGCGACCTTCAGCGCCAGCAGCAACAGCAGCGATGTTTCCAGCGTGCCCGCCGCAAGCAGCCGCTCGATGGGGGCAAAGCCGTTGCCCGTGACTTCGGGGGCCGCCAGGGTGATCAGCCCGACGATCAGGCCGCCCGCGCTCATGCGCACAATCGGCGACCGGTGCAGCCGCGCGAAGCCCGACCGCGCCCAGCGCGTGGACCACAGGAACAGCGAGCCCGCCAGCCCCGCCGCCAGGCCCACCGCCCCCACTCCCAGCATGCCGGCGGTCGTGACCGTGAAGGTGTGCGCCGGCAGCGCATACAGGGGCATGAACGGCTCCATCGTGCTGGTCATCCACGCCGATGCCGCCGCGGCGGTAAACAGATAGCCGGTGCGCCGCAGCGCGAATCCGCCGAAGGCGATCTCGTTGACGAAGATCGCGGCGGCCAGCGGCGTGTGATAAACCGCGGCCAGGCCGCCCGTGGCGGCCATGGCCACCGCCAGGCGGAAATCGTAGCCGCGCAGGGCGCGCACCCGCGCACCCAGGGCCGACCCGACCGTGGCGGACAGCTGGACCATGGCCCCCTCTTTGCCGATGGACCCGCCCGAAACGATCGACACGAACGAAGACACGCAGCGCATCAACGACGGCACGACCGGGATGCGCGCCATTCTGCCGTCGATGGTTTCCAGGTATTCCGACACCACGCCGGCGGCCTTTTCGCGCCGCTGGGCGCGCACCAGGACCAGCGCGGCGATGGCGCCGCCCAGCGTCGGAAAAGCAATGCGCGCATACCAGGGCAGATCGCCGAACAGCAGGGTGATGTCCTGCCTGCGGCCGAACAGGAGTCCGGTGGCGTAATCCAGCCCCCACCGGAACACGTGGGCGGCCAGCGCCCCCGCAATGCCCAGCACCACCGCCAGCCCGACCAGGCGCAGGTAGTATCCGATGGGCTGGCGCGCGGCCGCGGCCGGGATATCGCCGCTCGACACTATGCCTTGGGCACCACCGACACGGATGCCTCGCTGGTCAGCATCAGGAAGGTCAGTGTTTCGCGCAGGTACAGGCGCACGGTGTTGTCGGTATGGCCCTGGTAGCCGATGGAGAGGTCCTGGCCCAGGTGCAGCTCGTAATCGCCGCCGCGCGTGGACAGCACGCTGCCGCCGTTGATCGCCGGCGCCCAGATGATGTCGCCGCTGACAATGCGCTTGATGTGGTCGATGATGGGGTAGCCGCCATTGCGGCCCTCGGCAAGCGCGGTGTAGGCATCGGCGCCCAACAGCACCGAATACGGGCCGTCCACCCCCGCCAGGCGCAGCGCTTCGAGCGCATTGCCGATAGCGGCGGGATAGTCGGCGACGTCGGCCGGCAGCTTGATTTTCGCGTTCGACGACCCTTCGCGGATGCCGACGATGCCGGCCGCCTTGTAGCCGTCGAAAATCGCCCTGTCTTCGGCGTAGGCCAGCTCGATGGCGGCATCCTTGGCCGGCTGCCAGTCGGAATCATTGGCGCCGCGCTCGACGTCGTCGATGGCGTCGCGCTGCAGTTCGAACGGCACCGTCAGCTCGACCAGCGCCCTGACTTCGCGCACTTTCGCGCCTACCCCTTTCTGGGGGGCCGCGATGGCGCGCATGTGCCCCGTTCCCACGCCGGCCAGCCCCGGGCCGGCGGCATCCTTGACGTCGACCACGCGCCGGCCGGCAACGGAACGCTTGAACGTGCGCGCGACTTCGTCTTCGATCTGCGACCAGGCGGCGCTGGAAATGGGGGCAAGTTCGCGATGCAGATTATTCATGCTGGGAATTTCCTTTTAAAGAACCGATGTTCAGCGAGCCGTCCAGACGCGGGCCGCCGGGCGGCGCGGGGTCCGGCTGCCCTGCGCCGCCGGCCTGCGGCTCGCGCGCCTCGAGCGCTTCGAGCAGGTTGGCGGAGGGAACAAAGAACAGCCCGCCCGTGACCGCGCGGCTGAAATCCAGCAGCCGGTCATAGTTGCCCGGAGGCCGGCCGACAACCATGTTCTCGAGCATTTGTTCCATGGGCGCGGGCGAGCGCGCATAGCCGATGAAATACGTGCCGAACTCGCCCGAACCGGGGCGGCCGAACGGCATGTTGTCGCGCACGATCTTCACCTCTTCGCCGTTTTCGGTCAGCGTGGTCAGCGAACTGTGCGACGACGTCGGCTTGACCGATTCGTCGAGCTCGATGTCGGACAGCTTCGTGCGCCCGATGATGCGTTCCTGTGTTTCCACGGGCAGCGCATTCCAGCCCGCCATGTCGTGCAGGTACTTCTGCACCAGCACGTAGCTGCCGCCGGCGAAATCCGGGTCTTCGCCGCCCACCAGGGTGAAGTCCAGCGCTTCCTGGCCTTCGGGGTTTTCCGTGCCGTCGACGAAACCCACCATGCTGCGCAGGTCGAAATAGCGAAAGCCGTGCACTTCGTCGACCACGGTCACGGCCTCGCCCAGCTGGCCCAGCACCTGCGTGGCCAGCTCGAAACACAGATCCATCTGGTCGGCGCGGATGTGCAGCAGCAGGTCGCCCGGCGTGGCCATGGCATGGCGGCCATCGGCGCTGAACTCGCGGAACGGATGCAGGCCGGCGGGGCGCGGCTCGCCGAACAGGCGGTCCCAGCCGCTGGAGCTGAAACCGAACACACAGGACAGGTTGCCGGACGGCACGCGCTTGCCTACCGAACGCACCAGGGCGGCCAGGTTGCCGCACATGGCGCGCACCTTGCCGGCATGATCGTCGCCGGCCGCCAGCGTGGCGACGATGAAGATGGCGCTGCGCGTGATGGCGCCGACGACAGCCTGCGGCTGGATATTATTGTTGGGCATGGGATCCAGAGACGGGTTTCCAGACGAATTGTTGTCGGTGCATTTTATGCCCGCGGCAAGCCGCGCCGCAGGCCGGGCGGTCAGGGATAGGCCAGCGTGCCGTCGGCCTGGACGACCGCGCCCGGCGTCAGGCTGGCGGGGTCGATGCGGCCCGGCCCCATGATGTGGAAAACCGCCAGTCCCCGGGCCAGCAGATAGTCGGCCACGATGCGCCGGTGGCAACGCCACCATACCGCCTCGGAACACATCAGCACGCTGCGCTGCCGGCCGCCGCGGTCGACCAGGTGATCCAGTCCGGCGCGGAACGCCTCCGACAGCGCGTAATCCGCATAGTTGTGAAAGCTGTCGTTCTCCCAGAAACGGTTGACGTCGCGGGACACCTCTTTGGATTTTCCCCGCAACCCGCCCAGCGCCGCCATGTGCTCGTAGTCGACGTGCAGGGGCGCCAGCGCGGCGGGCAGGATATCCTGGTTGAACTGGGGGTTGGCCCGCGAGCGCGGCACCGTGCGGATATCGGCCACCAGTTCGATGCCGGCCTCTTGCAGCAGTTCGGCAAACGCGTCCAGGCCGCGGTTCGAATGGCCGATGGTAAAGAACGGCAGCGTCATGTCCGGCCCTTGCCGCGCACGTGCTCCAGCACCTCGCCCCGATGGGCCGCGACGTGGTCGGTCTTGTCGCTCTTGATTTCGTACTGGGGATGTTCCGGCGAGGCGCGGTGCGTGTGCCCCTTGTAGTCGAAATCGCGGGTATGGATGGCGATGATGGTGCCCGACACCTTGCCCGCCTCGGAATTCCAGGCGACGTGATCGCCGATCTTGAACGTCTTGCCCATGTCAGTGTGCTCCTTGTCAGCTGGCCGCGGAGTCGATCCATTGTGATCGAATTCCGGCGCCGGCGCCAAGAGGCGGGCCCGTTCCGGCGCCGCGGCGGCGCGCCGGGGGTATCATGAGGGGCAGAAGATGGCTGGCGCGATCAGGTTCGCCCTGCCGCCTCCGTCCAACAAGAACACCCCAGAGATTCGATGACCCGCGTAGCGCCTACTTGGCTTATGCCTGTAGCGGCCATTTTCACCCTGCAGACCACCTCGGCATTCCTGAACCGGCTTATCCCCATCATCGCCCCGGCCATGTCCGACGAGTTCGGCTGGAGCGGCAGTTCCATCGGCTACCTGACCGCCAGCAATTCGCTGGGCGGGCTCGCCATCCTGGTGGCGGGCTCGGCGCTGCTCAAGCAGATCGGCGGGATGCGCACCCTGCAGCTGACCCTGGTGCTGGGCGCGGCCGGCATGGCGTTCCTGCTGTTTCCCAGCGTGGGCATCGCCCTGATGGCCTGCTTCATCATGGGCCTGAGCAACGGCGCGGCCAACCCGGCCGGCAGCGAAGTCCTGCAACGGTTTTCCCCGCCGGGCAAGCGCAACCTCATCTTCTCGATCAAGCAGGCCGGGGTGCCCCTGGGCGGCGTGATCGCGGGCTTGCTGGTTCCCATAGTCGTGGCGCTGGCGGGATGGCGCATCGCGCTGTTTGTCTGCGCATTCGCCGTGGTGCTGCCCACCGCGCTCACCTGGCGGCTGAGCGCCAACCTGGACGAAACCCCGCCCAGAAAGCGCCGCGCCCTTCCCCTACCCACGCTGCGCACGCTGACCGTGCCGCTGGCTTCACTGGCGCATAACCGCGGCCTGATGAAAATGTCGGTGGTGGGCAGCCTGTTCGCCGTATCCCAGAGCTGCTGGTTCACCTTCACCGTCATCTATCTGATAGACCGCCTGGGTTTTTCGCTGAGCCTGGCCGGCGCGGTCTTTGCCGTGATGCAGGCCGGCGGCGTGATCGGCCGGGTGGTGCTGGGCTGGCTGTCGGACCGCCTGCGCTCGGCCACCGCCACCCTGTCGATCGCCGCGATTCTGTCCGCGGCCACCACCGCGCTGCTGGGCCTGACCAGTCCGGCCTGGCCCCTGTGGGCCGTGGTGTTGCTGGCGTTCGTGGCAGGCTGCTCGGCGGCCAGCTGGAACGGCGTGCAGATCGCGGAAGTGGCGCGCCGCTCGCCGGCCCACCTGATTTCCGAGACCGCGGCCGGGTCCAGCATCCTGGTCAACCTGACCAACATGGTGGCGCCCACGCTGTTCGCGGCCTTTGTCGCCATCGGCGGACACTACGACTACGCCTTTATCTGCACGGGGGCCTGCTCGCTGCTGGTGCTGGTGTGCCTGCCGCGCGACCCGCGCGACGATGCCGGCGCGCCGGCGCGCGCCTGAGCCGCACGGCAGGCCCCGCGGTCCGGTCAGTCGGCCGCCAGGTGCGGGGCGCCCTCGTCAGCGGCGCGCGCTCAATCGCGATGGCGCTTGTGCCAGTGGCTGTTGCCGCGATGCCGGTCGTGGCCCCGGTAGCTTGCTCGCTTGTAAGAGCGGTCGCGGTCCCAGTGGCGGCGATGGCCGCGGTCGTCATCATCGGTGATGACATTGCCCAGCACTCCGCCGGCGGCCGCGCCGCCCAGGGTAATCAAGGGGTCGCCGTCCGACAGCAATGCGCCGGCCACGCCCCCCAGCCCGGCGCCGATGATGGTGTTGCGCGTCTGGTCGTCGGCCAGCGCCGTAGTGCTGATGCCCAACGCCAGCGTGCCGGCGAATACAGCGTGGATAAATCGTTTGGTGATGGTCATAATTGTTCTCCTTGTAGCCGGCTGCCCCTGCGATGCAGCCATGCCAGGCGGCGCGCCGGTTTGAACCGTGGATCGGCCGCCTGGGAAAACAAATTAGCACTTCAGGTTCGTGTCAGTCCTGCAGACTGAGATACGGGGTGTATAAGGTGTTTCAGCCGCTTTCCCGGCCCTGGCCGGCGCCGCGCATGGACGCCGCCAATTCATGGCTGCCGCGGGCATCGAGCATGTCGGCCGCGCCCAGGCGATCGCGCGTTTCTTTGTTCTGGCTGAGCTTGATCTTGCCCACCAGCGAGGTAATGGCGATTTCAATGCCGACAATATTGCGCAGCATGCCGTCGATGAAATCGGGCGGGGCGTCGCCCATTTTCCAGGGCCGCGGCTCGGACGCTTCGTGCCGGCGGGTCAGGCGCGCGACAAGGCCGCGCACGAAGCGTTCGTCGTCGCGTATGGCCAGAATGCCGTGCGCGTGCACGACTTCATAGTTCCAGGTGGGCACCTGGCGGTGCGCCTCGTGCTTGCTGGGATACCAGCTGGGCGATATGTACGCCTCGGCCCCGCGAAACACCACCATCACCGGCGTTCCGGCGGGACAGCTTTGCCACACGGGATTGGCGCGGGCCACATGGGCCGAAAGCAGGCCGTGCGGCCCCTGGGCGGGGTCGATTTCAAACGGCAGGTGGTTGGCGTCCAGCCCGCCGGACCCGTGCGTGACCAGTACGCCCAGGGGGTGTTCGCGGATGATGCGATGCAGGACCTCGGGCCGGGTTTCGGCAAAATGCTCGGGAATGTACATGGCTGAAAACAATGCAGGGCTGGCGGCGCAAGCGCCGGACGTGGCCACTATGGCGCAAAACAGGCACAATTAAAAGAACCAGTTTTTGCTATTTAATATGGGCCAGATTCAACTGCCGCCCGGCCGCAGCGCGGGCCCTACCGGAGCGGGGCGACGCATCTATGATCTGCTGCGCGCGCAAATCGCCGATGGCACGCTCGCCGCCAAGGGGCGAATGCCTTCCACCCGCGCACTGGCCATCGAACTCGGCGTGTCGCGCACCACCGTCACCGCCGCCTACGAGCAACTGGCGGCCGAGGGATTCCTGGTGACGTCTCCGGGGCGCGCCGCGCGGGTCGCGGCCCGGCTTGCGGCAGCGGCCCCGTCGGTTTCACCCGGCAAATCGCGCAGCCGGCCGCCGCCGCGCCTGTCCGAGTTCGGCCGCCGCGTGGCGGCACTGGACCTGCCCAGGCTGCCGTCCGCACAGGCGCCGGTGGCCATCGACTTCCGCTACGGCGCGGTGGCATCGCGCGACTTTCCCACCCTGGCCTGGCGGCGCGCGTACCAGGCCGAACTGCTGCGCCCGCCGCGCAGCCTTTGCTATATCGCGCCGGAAGGCGACAGCTCGCTGCGCCGCGCGGTGCAGGGCTACCTGGCGCGCGCCCGGGGGCTGTCCTGCGATGCGGCGCAGATCGTGGTGGTGCACGGTTCGCAGCAGGCCATCGACCTGTGCGCCCGGCTGCTGCTGGACGCACAGGACGCTTTCGTGTTCGAGGAACCGGGCTATCCGATGGCCAGGCGCTGCTTCGAAGCCACGGGCGCCAGGCTGCTGGCCATGCCGGTGGACGAACACGGCCTGGACACTGCCCGCCTGCCCGGCGACAGCCGCGCCCGGCTGGCCTATGTGACGCCCTCGCACCAGTTTCCGCTGGGCGGGGTGCTGCCGGTGGGCCGGCGGATGGCGCTGCTGCAATGGGCGCAACGGCACCAGGCCTGGATCATCGAAGACGACTACGACGGCGAGTTCCGCTACGGCCAGCGCCCCATCGACGCGCTGCAGTCCATCGACGTGAATGGCCGGGTCATCTATATCGGCACTTTCTCGAAAACCCTGTCGCCGCAGCTGCGGCTCGGCTATCTGGTTCTGCCTGCCGACTTGGTGGCGGTTTTCCGGCAGGCCAAGCAATTGGCCGACCGCCACGCGCCGGTGCTGGACCAGCGCGTGCTGGCGTCGTTGATCGACAGCGGCGCCTACGAGCGCCACGTGCGGCGCGTACGGCGCGAAAACGACCAGCGCCGCGCGGCGCTGCTCGACGCCGTCGCGCGCCACCTGGGCGACTGCGCCCGCATCACCGGCACCGCCGCCGGCCTGCATGCGGTGCTATGGCTGCCCGGCCTGGGCGCGCAAGACGAACCCGCGCTGGTGGCGGCCTGCCATGGCCGGGGCGTGGGCATCTACCCGGTTTCACCGCTGTTCACCGCACCACCGCCGGCGCCGGGCGGTCGGCCGGCGGGGCTGATCATGGGCTACGCCGGGCTGGCGCCGCAGGAAATCGAGCGGGGTATTCGCATACTTGCGACGATTGTGAAGCACTGGCGAGGCTAGGCGGCTGCGCCCGGCATCGCAGGCGCCTGCCGTTTCGTCGGGCAGATATGTATTTTCATCGAAAAAGACTGGCTCAGCCGGCGTCGTTCAGGTAGTTTTCCCGCATTATCCGTAGCGTCCCGAGATGCGTCAGCCAACCATGGCGGAAAAGATGAAACAGCCGAGAAAAATCCAATATCCGAGCTGGGGCAGACTGTGGCGGGCCATCGCCTTGGCGGCCGGCCTGGCGATGGCGCTGGGGGCATGTTCCGATGGCAATTCGCTGTCCACCGACGGCGAAACCCTGAAGCTTTCGGGCCGGGTCCAGAGCAGTTCGGCCGGCCTGGCGGATTACCGGGTGGAACTGTATGCCAGCTTTTCCGGCGATGGCGGAACCTGGGTGCGGCTGGGTTCGGGCACAACCGGCAATGACGGCGGCTTCGCCATCAAGTATTCGCTGTCCGAAAAACAAAAAGGCCAGTCAGCAGTCCTGTTCGTGCAAGCCACGTCGGGGCCGGCCATGCTGGCCAGCGCGATCGGCAGCGACAACGGCGAGCTCGCCCGCCCTGTCACGGTAAACGACCACACCACGGTCGCCACCGGCAACGCGTTCGCGCAGTTCATCAGCGCAGCGGGCATCGCGGGCGACGCCATCGGCATGCGCAACGCCTCGCAAATGGCGGCCAACCTGGCGGACCCGTTTTCCGGAGCGGTCGGGACGGTGCTGGCCTCGTCGCCCAATGGCACGGAAACCTCGACACTGGCAACCTTCAACTCGCTGGCCAATGTCGTCGCCGCCTGTGTCGCGGCCGAGGCCGACTGCGCCAGGCTGTTCGCCGCGGCAACCCCGCCCGGCGGCGCGCCCGCGGCCAACGTGCTGCAGGCGCTGTCCAATATTGTGAAATATCCCGCGTACCCCGGCTATCCGGACGATTCCGCCGATCCGCTGTTCGGCCTGGCACAGGCATCGCCGGCGCATTACCTGGGGCTTGCCGCGCGCCCCACCAACTGGCTGCTGTTCCTGAAAATCACGGGTGGCTTCTACAGCGATCAAAGCCCCACCAATCTCGTCAACGGCGTGGGCAACATTGCCTTCGATGCGCAGGGCTACGCATGGGCGAACGACAATTACGAACCGCAGTACGAAGGCCAGCCGGCCTGCGCCGGCCTGCGCCTGATCAAGTTCACGCCCGCGGCGCAGGTCGTGTCCGGCGCGCCCTACTTTGGCGGCGGCCTCAGCGGCGCCGGCTTCGGCATTACGCTTGACCCGGCCGGCAACATCTGGACCGGCAATTTCGGCTTCCAGGATCCGCCCTGCATCGGCACGCCATCAGAGGCTCCCCACAACAGCGTGTCGGTATTCCGGCCCGACGGCACGCCTATTTCCCCCAGCACCGGATTCACCCAGGGCGGCATATCGTGGCCGCAAGGCACCTCGTCGGATCGGGCGGGCAATATCTGGGTGGCCAACTGCGGCAATGACACGGTCACCAAAATTCCGAACGGCGACCCGGCCCAGGCCATCAGCATCCCGCTGAGCGCGCTGCCGCCCGGCGCGCCGCCGACGCTCAAGCCCTTCAGCACGGTGGTGGACCTGGACGGCAACGTCTGGGTCACCACCAACAAGGGCGACACCGTGGTGGTCATCGCGCCGAACGGCGCCATCATCAAGACGCTGACCAATGCCAGCGCCGATCCCGCGCGCCCGTTTCTCAACCACCCCATCGGCAACGCCGCCGACAGCAGGGGGAACATCTGGATCGCCAATTCAGACTGGCTGGACGCCCCGTGCCCCGACAGCCTGAGAGAGGGCCCGGCCACCAGTCCGTCGATCACGATGTACCGGCGGGATACCCGCGAGCCGCAACCGGGCTCTCCGTTCACCGGCGGCGGCCTTACCGTGCCCTGGGGCATCTCGGTGGACGGCAACGATACGGTATGGGTGTTCAACTTCGGACCCGACGGCGTCGAACCCACGCCCACCACCGCCCTGACCGGCGTCAGCCGGTTCTGCGGCGCGGACACCAGCAAGTGCCCGCCGGGCATGCAGGTGGGCGACCCCATTTCGCCTTCAACCGGCTATACCAGCAATGCCCTTGAACGCATCACCGGCGGCCAGATCGACCGGTCCGGCAACCTGTGGGTCATGAACAACTGGAAGCAGAACCCCAACCCCGACCTCAACCCCGGCGGCAACTCGATCGTGATCCTGATCGGCGCGGCCGCGCCCCTGGACACCCCCGTGATCGGCCCGCCGGTGCCATTGGCTTCGGTGGCGCCCGGGCCGTGAGGCCTGCTCGGCTGTGCGCTGCCGGCGGCACGGCTTGCTTTCAACTGCGATTTGCTGAAACGCCATAAAAGGCGCACAGTCAGCGTCAGATACAGCCAAGGGCTGATACCCGCTCGCAAGGAAAACGACATGGAAATTGGACTGATTGGCCTGGGCGCCATGGGACGCGCCATGGCGGCCAATTTGGTGGCCGCCGGGCACAGCGTCATATGCTGGAACCGCTCCGGCGGCCAAGTGGATGGCGTCACGATGGTGGCCGCCCCGGCCGACGCCTTTGCCGCCGACGCCGTACTGACCATGCTGTCCGACGATGCCGCCATACGCGGCGCCCTGCTCGATGCCGGCGTGCTGAAGCAGGCCCGGCCCGGCGTGGTGCATGTGGTGAGCTCGACCATCTCGGTAGCGTTCTCCCGGGAACTGGCCGAGCATCATCGCCAGGCAGGCGTCGCCTACGTGGCCGCGCCGGTATTGGGGCGCCCGGATGTGGCGGCCAAAGGAGAACTGAACATCCTCGCGGCCGGCGCGCCCGCCGCGCTGGAGCGGGTGCGGCCGATGCTGGAAGCCATTGGCAAGCGCACCTGGCTGCTGGGCGAACAGCCCGCCGGCGCGCATGCGGCCAAAGTGGCCTGCAACATGATGATCGCCATGGCCATCGAAGCCATGGCCGAAGCGGCGTCACTGACCGACGCCAACGGCGTGCCGCGCGCTGATTTCTTCGAACTGATCCTGGGCACGCTGTTCGGCAGCCGTTCGTACCAGGTCTATTCGAACCTTATCAGCGAAGGCGAGTACCAACCCGGCTTCAAGGCTGCGCTGGGCCTGAAAGACCTGCGGCTGGCGCGCGAAGCCGCGCAGGCCCTTGCCGCGCCGCTGCCCATGCTGGCCGCCGTGCATGAGCAAATGCGCCAGGCCGTCGAGGCCGGCGGCGCGGAGCGCGACTGGTCGATCATGGCCGACTACACCTTGCGCAGCGCGGGTGGACAGGCCGGCAGAGCCTGAGGCCCGGCGGCGCAGCGGCGGTATCTACCCGGGCTTCAGGAAGATCTCACCCGGGGCACCCCGTCCCGGCCCGCGGCTCGGGCCGTGGCGTACGGCCGGCCGTATTCCCTGCAAACTGGCGGATTCTCTCGGCCAGCTCCGGTGTCGGCCGCTCATAACCGTAGCAGTACGGGGGTACCGGCGCCGCCTCGGGACGATAGTCCTGCAATACAGGTTCCGCATCGCCGAGATATAAATTGTCTTTCACGCGCAGAAAGGCCTTGTAATCACGCGTGTAGCCGTACTGAGCCTTGCGCTTCTCGTAGGCCCCCCGATCGGATGCGCCGTTTTCCAGCGCGCTTCGTCCAGAGGCGACAGGTATATAGCGGCAATAATTCACGTTGATGCCCTCTACCGTGGGGAAAAACTCGGGCTCCACGCATTTGCGCTGCGTAACGTTGCTGAATATGTTCCCCTCTACAAGAGCCTTGGCCTCCAGGCTGAAGCTCATGCCGTAGAAATCCCAGTTCTCGAGAAGGTTGTTGAACACATGGAACGTGCCGAACTGCCCTCTTGGATTGCGCTGCACGGTATTGAAGAAATAATTGTGGTGCAGGGTCACTCTCGCGATCGAATCTCGCCCGTAGTTCTTGAAAAGATTCTTCGAGGTAATGTTATTGAGCAGCATGACCTTGTTCGAGTCATGGAACTTCGTCCATGAGATCGTAACGTCGGTCGAACCGTTCTTCACATTGAGCAGCCGATCGGACATCCGTGAAAGATCGAGATGGTCGACCCACACGTCTCGACTGCCGTTGGCGACATTCACCGCCTGCGTAAGCCTGTTCAAGCGCCCGTCTATCGTAAGGTGCGTAAGAATGACGTTCTTGCTGCCATACACGCCCAGCCCGTCGTCGATCAAGGTAACCCGCTTGCCGCGCCCGTCTATGGTGATATTCGACGGCACGCGCAGCTGCGAATTCAGGACGATAGTCATATCCGACGCAAAGCGGATCCACGCAGGCCCTTTCCTGGCCTGCGCCAGCGCGGCGCGCAGCGTTCCCGGTCCCGCGTCCTGGTCGGACGTGACCACCACCAGCCTTCCGCCCAGCCCGCCCGTGGCCTTGGCCCCATAGCCTTCGCGTTGCTGAAGAAGCGAAGAAACGAACGGGCAGTGTTCATCCGGGCTTTTGCACGGTTCATCCGCGGCCGCCGCGCCGCCATGCAACGCGGCCAGCAGAAACAATCCACGCGCCGTATTCAACACCGAGATCATCGAAACCGCCCTCTATCGCTGCGTGGATCGGTCCACGGGCTGCACATGGCGCCAGATTCCTCCGCTCAGACGCAGATTTTCCGCAGGGCCGGCCAGATGCTCTTTCAGCCGTTCAAAATAGGCCGCCTGCCACCGCCGCGAATATGCATCGGCGTCTTCGCCGGGGGCCGCCGCGGGCAGCATCTCCAGCGTATAGGCCACGCGGCCGTTGTCCCAGCGGGGCGCGTAGAACACCGAAGGCACGCCAAGGCGATGCGCCAGATGAGAGGCGAAACTGGAATATGTCACCTCCTGCCCTTCAAAAGTCGTTCGCGGCGCGGCCGGATTCGCCGCGCCGTCTACGGCCAGACACAGCACATAGCCGGCCCCCAGCGCACGGATGCAAGCCTTGGCGACCTGCGCCTCGGTCTGGTCCGATGTGGAAATCAATGCCGCGGCGTAGCTGCTCTGGGCGATGCTGGGCGCCGTTGCCAGCCAGCGCGACGGAATGCCCAGCAGTTCCAGGGCCATGAGCCCCGCGTACATCGGGCCGACGTGCGCCGTGGCGACCACGACGCCGCGGCCGGCCGCCAGCAAAGGCGCGAAAAAGCGCTCGCCGGTGTCCAGCTCGCCAAGCAGGTGCATGGCCTCTTCGACGCTGTCCTCGCGGCATTCGAGCCAATCGAGCAGAAGATGATCCACCAGGTGGCCCCAGCGCGCCCGGCGCTCCCATTGCGCGCGATCCGCATCGGCTTCGCCGCGCAGCGACCAGGCCCAGTCCAGGCGCGCCTGCGGTATCGGGGCCGTATCCAGCCGCTCTTCCAGCCGGCTCATGGCCTCTTGGAAAGTCTTCGGCAGATGCGTGCTGCGCTTCGCGAGATACTGCTTGAACAGCGCTTCGGCATCCTGTGCGCGGCCCGCCTGGGACAGCGCGCCGATGGCCGAACGCTGCCAGAGCAGCTTCTCGGGCGACTTCTCGGCCAGTTTCACCAATTGATCGGCGGCCTCGTCGTATTGCAGCGTATAACGCAGCGCGCGTGCATAAAGGCCCCGCGTCTGTTCCAGGTCCGGCGCCAGGTCGATGGCCTGCTTCAGCGGCGGCACGGCTTCCTTGTAGCGCCCGGCGCGCAATAGCGTTTCGCCATAGAGCGACAGCAGCCTCACGTCCGCCGGCGCCGCGCGCAGGCCCGCCTCGAAATGCGCCAGAGCGTGCACTTTTCGATCTTCTTCGGTACCGCGCCGAAGGTGCGACAGCCCAAGGGATGAGCGCAGCGCCGGGCAATCGCAGCCCGCGCTCAACGCCGCGTCACCAAGCCGGATTGCCGCCTCTGTCCTGCCGTCGTCGATCAAAGCGCGCACGGCCGCCGTCGCCACGCGTTCGTTCGGCAGCTTGTCCGCGTCCAGGCGCGCGGCAATGTCTGCGGCTTCGGCCACGTCGCCGTTGCGCGCGAAGGCCAGCATCCAGAAGTGCGCTTCGCCAGGCTCGCTGGCCGCCATGCCGATGGTGGCGCGGGCGATCTCGGCGGCATCGGCCACCCGTCCGGCCTGCATGCGCAATTGAATCCGCGCCGCATGCAGCGCGACGGCATCGGGCTCGATGCCGGCGGCAGCGTCTGCTTCGGCGATGGCGCGTTCCCATTGCTCCGTGCGGCCCAACAAACTCGCGAGCAGGCGGCGCTCTTCGGCGCGCGCGGGGTAGGCGGCGACTAGCGTCTCGAGCGCCGCGATCGCGGGAACGAGCCTGCCCTCTCGCACGAACGGAGAAACCAGCAACCGGCGAACATCACGCCAGCCGTCCGTCACCTGCGCCAGCGCCGGCCCCAGCGCGGCCATTTCAGGCACAGGATCCGCCGACGAATGGATTTTCTTGATGACATCGCGCAGGCCGGCAGCGGCGTCGGCCTCGCGGCGATGACTTTCAACTGCGGCGTCAACCATGGCGCAGCCCCCTCAGCAAAGCAATCGTCACGCGCGTGACGAACATCAGCGCGAAGCCTATCGCCAGGGCCTGCAACAGCAGAATCACCGTGCGCGGGCTGCTGGGCCGGTCGGTAGGAACCGGCTGCGCGATAATGGACAAATAGCGCTGCAGTCGCAGGGCGTCCGTCAAGGCCTGCTGATACGACTGCTGCGCCAGGGTCAGGTTCGAATCCGCGAAGGCCTGGGCATTCCTCAACGCCTCGTACTCTTTGAGCTGCTGCGCTTCCGTATTGCCTTCGCCGCTTAAGCGATGCCGCAACGCCGTAATCCGTTTTTTCAGGGCCACGACCTGCAATTCGGCGGGCCTCAACATGAAATGGTCCTCATTGCCAAGCGCGCGGATCTTGTCCAGATTGATCTGCGCGGTACTGAGCTCTGCTTCGAGCTGGCTGGACAGATTCAGCAGCATCGCCACCGTGGCGGTCGGATCGATATTGCCGTGGGCGGTTCGCCACGACGTCAGGTCCTCTCTGGCGGCAAGGGCTTTTTTCTCCGCGAGCCTGACTGATTCTTCGCTTACCTTCAGTTTGTCGGCAACGCCTTTTTCGTTCATGGAGCTGACGAAGTTCTCTGCCAGGACGATAAGCGCCTTCGACAGGATCTCGGCATCTTCCGAAGAAAACGCGCTTACACGCAACACGTCTATCTGTTCCAGCGCATTGAAAGAGACGTCGACCGACGCCTGGTAGGCGCGATAAAGTTCGTCTTCGCTGGAATCCGCGGAAAGGCGATTGAGCGGGTCGATTCCGGCGCGGGTCAGATACTGGCGCAGGCCGACTTTCTCATCGAGCTGCCGCATGCAGTCCCGCGATTTCAGAAAGTCATTGACCGCCCATCCGTCCACGAAACCGCCGAGCATGCCGCCCATGCTTCCTGTCGTGATAAGGCTCGCCGCCCCGCCTCCTCCCTGCTGGCCGGCTCCGGACTGGACGAAGAATCGTGACTCCGCTTCGTAGCGAGGCGTCGCGATCCAGAACACGTAAACGAAGGCGAGCGCAACCGGCGTGAGGACGATCAGCGCATTGACCCAGCGGTGGCGACGGCGCTCGCGCGTCGATGCCTGCCGTTCGCGGCGGCGGCGTTCGATCTCGGAGCCGGCCTCAGAGGCCGAGGCCGTCTTCGAAGCCGCCTCCGAAGACGTCTTCGCCTGCTCCGGTTTCGCTCCTTGATCGTCTCGGCGGGAACCTGCGGATGCATTGGTCGAGGTCGTCTTCGATGTTGAGAACGCTTCGTTCATAAATCAAGCCTTTGAAGCAATAGTCCGCCATCTGATTGTGGCGATAACTGGATAAAATAAGAGTCCGGCCAACCAGCCGCTCTTCGAACAATGCCTGCCATAGCCGGGTGAAGCGACAGGGCTCGAAAGGAATGGCCCCTTCAATCACGTACACGTCAAAAGCCGGCGCCAGCGCCAAGGCAAAAGAGAATTCCTGGCGCGCATAGATCGGCCAATGTTCCATGGGCTTGGCCAGGCACTTGGGGTCGCTGACAAGATCCGCGACCAATTCGTACGTGACGTCCGCGTCGACTTCGTACATATCGCTTACGAACTCGATCATGCTCAGGCCGCTTGCCTTGCCACGGATGAACCCCTGCCGCCCTATCGCCCAGGAAACCTTGCCGTCATGCTTGACGAAGCCCTGGCGCGGCGGACGCAGGCAGCACAGCACGTCGACAATCTGGCGATGCAGTTCCGGCGCGGCAGAAAGCAGGGCGTAGCGCCCGACAGGAATGTCCAGATTGGCATTGGCGAGCAGCGGCTGCCTGCTTCCGAAGGCATAGGGCTCGTCAGTTACGCCATTAAGATGGATCATCATCTTCTCTCACATCGGCTGAATATTGGGGCGGGCAAGGCGCTCGGCCGCCAATGCAAGCACCATCAGGAAAACCAGCGACGTCAGGAAATACCCCAGGCTTGCATCCTGCGACGTGTAGGCGCTGAAGTAGGCAGAACGCAAGAGCTGCATGCCGTGCGCGAACGGAGACCAGAGCATCCAGATGCGCAATTGTTCCGGCAGTTGTTCCGACACGAAGAAGACACCCGAGAATATCTGGAGAAATCGCTCGATCACTGGCGCCAGCCTGAGATAGAAATGCCAGAACGTCGCAATCGCGCCGAACAGCACGCCCATCGCGGCGCCACAGCCTCCCATCAACACGACGTAAAGAATGGTTCCCGCCCAGCTTTGCGGCAGCGTGATGAAATCCAGCGCATGGCCGGCGAAGACCAGCACGGCGAAAGCCACGAGATACACCAGCAGGTAGATAAGCGCCTGCACCAGTGCGCACATCAGGGGGGTGACGCCCTGGAAGTTCAGCAAGCCGCGGGCCGATACATATGCGGAGCTGCTTCTGAAAATAATCTGCCGGAACATGATCCATACCGTTGCTCCCGACAGCGAAAATGAGCGCACGTCCATGCCAAGGATGTAATGCGTGCCCATCAGGATATACAGCGACGAAATCAGCGTAAGCAGCACCACGGGGCCGACCAGCGCCCATAGCAAGGCAATCCGGCTTTCGCCATGTATCACGCGCAGCTGATAGACGAACATCGCCAGCAGCGTGCGCCCGGTCGCCGAGCCCCCGCTGGCGCTGCGCGAATGATGCTGTTCATGCAGCACATGCAAACGGTCC
This sequence comes from Bordetella petrii, assembly GCF_017356245.1. NCBI lineage: Bacteria > Pseudomonadati > Pseudomonadota > Betaproteobacteria > Burkholderiales > Alcaligenaceae > Bordetella > Bordetella petrii. Next base: position 968,227 of record NZ_JAFMZZ010000004.1, on the reverse strand, counting down.
CGAAATATCGCGAGATCGTAAGCCTCGTCAGGAGGCAACTCGATTTCCAGCGCAATGTCGTTGCGCGACGCATGGCGGCGTGCGTCGCGCGCCTCGTCTTGTTTGCGCCGCTGCACGCGCCTGGCATGCGCTGCGGCCAGGCGCTCGTCGTCCGCCGCCAGCCTGGCCGGCATGTATCCGGGCGCGAACACGTCGACACCTGCCCGAATATCCTGTTCAAGCAGGCGCACGATGATACGAAGGCGTCGCCGGGAGAAATCGGCAAGCGTCTCGTCGACCCCGCTGCGCGCTATCTCCGCATCCAGCTCTGCCTGTACAGCCTCGTATACCGCCCTGCGGGCAGCCACGGAATCATGCGGCTCGCCTTGCAGGCGCGCAAGCAAGGGCTTGAGCAGGACCTCCGGCGCGGCCTTTGCCTCAAACAGCGCGGCCGGATCCAGACGCCAGGCCGCGACGCCGGATCCCACCGCGTAATTGCCGCCGCTGCGGCGCGTACGCCAACTCTTGATCCGGTCCTCGTTGCTCATCGACACGCTACTGGGTTACGTTGGTCGAACTGGCGCCCGAATCACTATCGATGGCCCGCGTGGCGCTGAAGCCCGCACTCATGGTGACCCGGAAGGCCGACAGGACTTTCTGCACCTGGGTGAACGGCGCGTCCGATATATAGATGGCCTGGCCCTCGTGTACAGAGAATTCACGCGCCAACGCCACCTGCTCCGGACGAGTGAGGTCGAACTGGTAGACAACCGGCACGCTGTCCGGCTTTCCGTCCACACCGGCCTTCGCGGGCGTGAACAGGAACACGGAACGCGGGTCGGCGGTCTTGTCGTCCAGCCCCTTGGAGTCGGCCAGGGCATCCAGCACACTGTAGTTGCGCTTGCTGATGGCCACGCGCCCCTGAACGCCGGCCGCGCCCAGTACGGTCAGATACTCTCTTGCGTCATAGGCGGTAATCACGTCTCCCGGCCGCAATAGAATGTCGTTCTTCTGGTTGCGGTAGATATCCGACAGCCGGACCGAAGCAACATGGTTGTTGCGGCGCAGGCTGATGACGAGCTGCTCGGGGTTGGTCTGCACCGGCGCCGCCTGCGCCAGTGCGCTGCTCAAGCGCTGGGAAGTCTGCGTAATGGGATACATGCCGGGGCGGGTCAGATTGCCCTGGACAGTCACCATTTGCCCTCGCGTATCGGCCACGCGCGTCACGCTGACGTCGGAACCGAGGACGAGTTTGCTCAAGCGTGCGGAGATGGCGCCATGCAGCTGCGCCAGCGTCAAGCCCGCGGCGTGGAACTTTCCGAGAATGGGAAAATAGATGTTCCCGGCCCGGTCAATCTGCTGATTTCCAAGGTCGCTCACGCCAGAGGGGTCAACCGCGAACACGCCCAGCCCGTCGCGCTCCCAGACTTTCACGTTTATGCCGTCGCCTGGAACCAGGCGGTCGAACCCGGCCTGCGTCAAATCGCGATAGTACGCGGGAAAATCGGCAACCTCGGGCATCTTGCTCGCCTGCACGAGTTCGCGCGAAACAGGCATCACCAAGATGTCCTTGTCGTCGTTGGCCCCGGTCATCTCGCTCAGCATCGGGCCGGAACGCGGCAGCTGGCATCCTGTGAGTGCAATTGCGGCAAGCAATACCATGGCCAGGGCCGCGTGGCGCCGCGGGCCCGAAGCCGGGACGTTCGTATGCATAGCGTTGTTTATTCTCAGTATCTGGAAAAGATAAGCGGGTGATCAGGCAAGCATCCGGCGCATCGGCATATCCATCCGCTCATCGTTCTCCGACATGGGCATGATGGGTACGCACAGGCTCAGGAATTTTGCCAACATCGCGTCCAGCGAAAACAGCTTCTGCGCCCGGTGGCGGCTGTGCTCTCGCAGTGCTTCGTTCGTGCGCACCTGGTCCACAATCGATGCGACTTTTTCGCAGGCCTCGTTCAAGTCCGGGTGCTCGACATCCGCAAGCAGGTGGCCCGTCACATTCTCGACGAAGCACTCTCCCGCGCCGCCGGCCGGCGTCGAAACTACCGGCACACCCAGCAGCTGTGCTTCTATCAGCACATTCGGCAGGCCCTCGTACCGCGAAAGCAGGACGCTGGCGTCCATTTGCGAGTACCAGTAGCCCACATGATTCGACAGGCCCACGAGCAGCAGCCGGTCTGTCACACGCAACTCGTGCGCCAGCGCCACGATGTTCTCGTGCAGGCGCCCGTCACCCACGATGACGAAGCGCGCTTTCGGGCGCCGTTTCAGATACTGCGCCGCCAGCTTGATCCAGAGCTGCGGCCGTTTGTCCGGCTCAAGGCGGAACACGCCGCCTACCGTTTCTGTGGCGTCGGCCGTGCTTTTGCGGAACGCCAGCCATTTTTTTTTATCCCCCGCCGAAGCATCGGTCGCGAGGTCCGGCACGCCGTTGTACAAGACATGAAAGCGCACGATCGGGATGCCCAGCCATTCCGCATAGGCTTCCGCCGCCTTGACGCTGTTGCTGACAAAATATACCCCCGGCACTTGCGCCAGGGCCTGGTACAGCTCGGGGTACTCTTCGCGAAAGCGATCCTTGCGGATATTCGGCGGCAGCCCGCGAAACACGAGATGAATGGTCGGCGCACCGGCGAGCAGCGCCGCCAGCGCCCCGAACAGGCACGTGCCATCCTGCCACAAGCTCACCACATCAAACGGGTTGTCGCGCAAGACCGGCGCAAGACGCGTCACGCCATAGTGAACGGGGGGCGGCAGCTGCTCCAGCAAACGCGCCAGGGTTTCATCGGGAACGGATTGATGCGATACCGAAACGGCGGGCAGCCTGTTGATTTCCGTGACCGGAATCTGGGCTTCGGCCAGAACCGGCAGGAAGAAATCCAGCCCCTGCTTTTTGCCGGTTCCAGTAGGCTCGGTGTGCTGCTTGACCAGCACTTCGACTTTTTCGGGCCTCATGAGCACATCGGCCGGCCGGTGATCGGGCGATTCCGCCATGCGGGTCAGCTCGCCGGCAAGCCGCGTCAGCTGTCGTTCGGCGCCGCCGGGCCCCAGGCTGCCCGTCACCAGCGCGACCGAGACCGGTCTTTCCGGTGGCTGGTCGCCAATCTGCCGGTCGCGGAAGTGCAGAATCGCATGTTTCATCGATACGATCCTGATGTCCTTTCCAGCCAACCCTTCTTCCGGTTCGAAGCCCTGGTAGAAGGCGTAGTCGCTCTCCAGTTCGCTGGCAAGTTCCGCCGCCTTGCTGCCAGGAGCGAGCTGGTCCGCAACGGGCATGATGGTCTCGAACGCGTCCGCCAGCAGGCCGCGCTTGCGCAGGCGCTTGGCGAACTCGACACGCATATTGCGATCCGAGTGCTGCGAAATCAGCTGGTGAAACAGCTCGTCCGACTGTTCATGCGCGCGGATGTCGCCAAGCAACTTGGCCCTGGCGAACAGCTTGGCGGTGCTCTTCGTCGACGCCGGAAGATGGCGTTCGACCAAGGACAAGGCTTCATCCAGGTGCCGTTCCTTCACGAGACGGGTCGCGCAATAGCGGACAATCTGGAGGTCGTCCGGGCATTCCTGCAATAGCGTCGACCACTGCTCGGACAGGCCCTCGTTCAAGCCCGCCGCTTCTTTCAGCCGAAGCAGAAGAAAGCGGACCTTCGAGTCTTCCAAGTAGTCGCGCGCCAGCGCTTGCGCACGCACCAGGTTTTCCTGCGCGATCTGAACCCGTCCGGATGCCGTGACGATCTCCTCCAACTGGGCCTGAACCCGTTGGAGACCGGACGCAACGTGATCCCGCCCGGTCATCAGCGCCGGGCTCATGCCGCCTTCCTGCGGTTGGCCTTCTCGATCCACGCAAGGCAGCGTTGGATATAGTGGTCGAACTGCTCGGGATTGTCGGAACGCTCTTTGAGCAATCGCCAGTAGGGCAAGGCCTGCTCGAAGCGATGCAGGCGCATGGCGCCGACGGCGGCCAGGCGCAGGCCGACGGGATCGTCAGAAACGAGTTTCAGGATCCTTTCGCCGAGAGCCAGGCGTTCGGTGGTGCTGGAAGGGTCCAGCGCGCGCGCTTCGGCATACAGGACAGCGAGGACGCGCCGCTTTTCGTGATCGATCTCCGCCATCTGCGGCCACGACTTCGCGACGCGCTCCAGCAGGTTCCAGGCTGCCTGATGATCGCCGGCGGACAGTATCTCCCGGGCGCCGCGTATGGCGCGCGGCCCTAGCCTGCCGAGCTGGCGCTGCGCTTCGTCTTTTGCGCCCTGGTCGGCCGACGCATGGGCGAGAACCATCTTGTAGGCGTCTATGGCTTCGCCAAACCAGCCGCCATTGAACGCCACTCGCGCAAAGTACAACTGCGTGCTGAGAGGGGCGGATTCGCTGGCGGCGGCCCGCTCGAGATGCCGCATCGCCGTTTTCTTGTCGCCGAGCGCGTCGGCCGCCCGGCCCCGCATGGTGTCAAGCTCGGGAAAATCGACGCGGGTATCGATTGCGATATCCGTCAGGTCGATCACTTCTTTGTGGTTGCCCGCCAACAGCGCGGCCCGCGCGTCCAGGCGCATCGCGCGTTCGAGCGCCCTCTGGGCGCGCACTCCGGCCAGGGCGTCGGGATTGAGCAGGCGATGCGCGCAGATTCGTTCGGCGGCATCGCGCAGGCGCCCTTCCTCCATTGCGCGGGCGCCTTCTTCGGCCCAAGCTGACGACTGCGCGAGCAGCCACGCACGAATGTCTTCTTGTTCGCTGTCGGCCAGGCCGCAAGAAGCCGCCAATGTCGCCGCGGCCACAATGCAACCCCGCCACGACGCTTCCTTGACGAGCTCCAGTGCATCGGGATCGTCAAGCGCGGGCGACTCGGATGCCAGGGCGCGCAACCCGGCACGGTCCGCGGCCAGCAGCCGGTCTCGCCACAGTACCGCGAAACCCCGGCCATACGAAGGGATGGCCGCCCGGACCTCGTGGACCCAGCGGATGGCGGCCTGCATGTCGTCGCTTGCCTGCAGCATCGAAAGCACCGTGTCGGCCGCTTCTACCGCCCCCGCGTCGTCGGGAGCAGAAATGCGGAACAGTTGCTTCCAGTTGACCAGGGCCTCGTCGACGTACCCCAATTGGCCCGCGGAAACCGCCGCGATCCTTACGATTTCCGGGGTTTCTATCTCGTCGCCCAGCAGGCCGGCCGCGAGCGAGTACGCCACATCATGGCGCCCCAGTTTGAACTGGTTTCGCATCAGAATCTGCTCGGCTTTGCTGCCGGAGGCCAGCGCGCCATCCGCGCCGCTCAACAGCGCGAGCGATCCTTCATAATCACCCAGTTCCTCTTGAATCCGCGCAAACAGCAGCACGTGGTCGGGCAAACCGGGATAACGGCGCAGCACATCGCGCACCCGCCGCGACGCCGCGCGCAGGTCACCCGCGTCCCAGGTTTTTTCGATGCTCTCGGCGCTGTCGTCGGCTCCGAGCTTGGGCACTGCCGGCTGCGACGTCGACGTGTCCATTTTCGGACGCATGAAGTTCTTGAACCACTCCGCGCACAGACGCTCCGCGAAAACCGGCGTGTAGTGGGTCAGGTCAAGCCCGCCGTTTTCCATCGCATCGGCTTGCCCGATCTTGTTCATCAGCGGCGTCGGATCGTAGCAAGGCACGCCGATTCGCTGCGCACTGGCAGTCACCGCGGCAATCAGCTGCCCTCGCTGTTCGATCGGCGTATTGTCCGGCGTCAGGGCATTGACGTGAGTGACGAAGACCACCTTTTCCCTGCCGAGCAGGCCGACGAGCTGGCGCATCTCGCTCTCGATCTGGTCGTCCGCCAGATCGCGCTTGACGATACGGGACAGCAAGGATCCGTCTTCCTGCGACAGACTCTTGAAGGCCGGGTCTTGTTCCAGCAATGCGCGCCGCTCGGCAAGCCGGTCGGCGCTGGCCAGCGACCAGAACATCCGGGTGCGCGCACGATCGGCGAAGAACTCGCTGAAATACCGCACCAGGTAGTTGGACTGTATGGGATAGCCGTCGATGGTCAGCAGTTTGCGCGAAGACAGTTCGACCATGTACAGGTCGGCAGGCTTGTGCGTCCCTTGACGGGCCTGTTCGCCATTCGACGGGCGAAAGATCAGGCGCTGGACGTCAGCGGGAATCTCGGCCTCGCCGAACATGAATCGCGCCTGCTGAAGCGCCTCGGCGCTGGTGTGCACGAAGCCATAGTTGCGCCCGAGTTGTAGCTTGATCGGGTAGCGCCCAACGGCATCGCGCAGCGGCGTGTGGATACGGCAGGTTCCAATCGGAGCGATGGTAAAAGCGGCCATTCAGGGTCTCTCCTGTAGTGTGGATAGCGAACCTGAACTTAAAGAGTCCAGTACGAAAGGTCGGGCTGAAGCCGCTTGCTGTCCAGCGCGGACTTCAGGTCGCACACCATGCCGCCGCTCTTGACCAGGTGCGGCAGGTCATCCCAGATGGAGTCCATGGTTTCGCGGTGCGGAACCGCAAGGATCAGCACGTCCATGTCGCGGAATTCGTCGCGCTTTACCAGCTTGATGCCGTACTCATGCTCCATCTGGTCCGCATCGACCATCGGGTCGCACGCGACCGGGGTAATGCCGTAATCGCCCAGCGCGTTGTACAGATCGACCACTTTCGAATTGCGGATGTCCGGCACGTTCTCTTTGAACGTCATACCCAGGATGCCGACCCGTGTCGAAGCATTGAGGCGGCCGTTGCGGGCCAGGGCCTGGACGATGCGCGCGGCGACGTGATTGGCCATGCCGTCGTTGATGCGGCGGCCCGACAGGATGACTTCGGGGTGATACCCGAGCTCCTGCGCCTTGGACGTCAAGTAGTACGGATCGACGCCGATGCAGTGGCCGCCCACCAGGCCGGGCGCGAACTTGAGGAAGTTCCACTTGGTTCCGGCGGCGCTCAAGACCTCCGAGGTGCGGATGCCGACAAGGTCGCAGATTTTCGACATCTCGTTCATCAGCGCGATATTGATATCGCGCTGCGTATTCTCAAGCACCTTCGCAGCCTCCGCCACCTTGATGGAGGAAGCGCGGTGTACACCCGCGTCGATGATTTTTTCGTAGACGCCCGCGATGATTTCGAGCGACGCTTCATCCTGGCCGGACACGATCTTGACGATCTTCTCGAGCGGATGTTCCCGGTCTCCCGGATTGATCCGTTCGGGGCTGTAGCCCAGCTTGAAATCAACGCCGCAGCGCAGGCCCGACGCTTTCTCCAGTTCCGGGCCGCAGATTTCCTCGGTCGCGCCCGGGTGAACGGTGGACTCGAAAACAACGATGCAGCCCGGACGCAGCACGGGACCGATCGAGCGGCAAGCGCGGACCAGCAGGGAAAAATCCGGATTATTTCTTTCGTCAACGGGAGTCGGCACGGCCACGACGAAAAAATCGCAGCCCTGCAGTTCCGTCACCTGGTCGGTGAACCTCATGGAGGACGCAAGCAATACGTCGCGTTCGATCTCGCCCGTCCAGTCGTGCCCCTCTTTCAGCCGTGCGATGCGCCGCTTGTCTACATCAAAGCCGATGACATCAAAGCGCTTGGAAAATGCCACGGCTACGGGCAGGCCGACATATCCAAGGCCACACACTGCAATTCTCTTTACCACGGGGAACCTCACTGTTTTCATCGTGTCGCGGACACTAGAAATCGACGCCCGGAGACAGGTAATTCGATAGAAAAATCGAAGTACGTTTGCCTCGTTTGGGCAGACATATTGCTGAAAATCATTACAACTCGACACCCGATTGACTGCGGTGGGCGGCGAACCAGCGAATCGTAGATGGGATGCGCAGCAAATTTTTTTCTAAAAATTTTTATTGCTGTAGAAGTAAGTCAGAGTGGCCGCAACAAACTCGGGAAATCGTCCGAAAAGAATTACATCCATTACATAAACCGCAACATAAACGGCCGATGAGTTTGTAATTAATATTAAAAGGCGTATTTCTTATTTTTCTTTAATCAAACTGAAAAAGCATAAGCAAAAAAGCCCACCGCGCGCGGTGGGCCAAATACATGATCCGTCAGAGAATTCGAGGGCAGCGAGAACAGCGGCGCTTCGTTTAAATCTCTGGTGCCGGCAGCTATGCCGTCTTTCTTGCCATCTCTTTGATGACAGAATGAATAATGGTTCTCAGGCATCGAGATTCCCCTGCCATGGTGGCGGCCAGATCAGGGCGCGCATCCAGAATTTGCGCGTTTTCAGCCTCGATCTCCTCATAGAGCATCTCGGCTTCCGGTATCACCCGGCTGGTCAGGCTTTGCAAAAGCCTGTTGGCGGTGCTGTTGGCGATATTCAATGCAGCGCCGGCTTCCACCAATAGCTGTCGATCCACCTGAGAAAAGTTTCGCGCCCCCAGAATCGGCCATGCCAGCTGCGTGTCGGCCGGCCAGCCCTTCTTTTCGAATGCCGAGGTGTCGTAGGCGGCAACACTGAGCAGATCATAGAACGGAGCCAGCTCGATCCCCTCATGAGAAACCAGGAAACTCAGGTTCTTCAGATGTGCGTCGGCGTTTCCGACGAGCACATTGAATACAAGCCAGCCAAAGAGCCGGGGCCGTGCCAGGGCGGGGCTTCGACAAGCCCGGGCCAGGGCCGAGAGGCTCTCCATGCTGCCTTGCGCGTATTTGAAAGTCCGGTCGAGCCCAAGCAGCTGGCAAGCGTCGATCGCGTGCCGACGCTGCCACGCGCCCTGCGGATCAGCGGTCCGGTCAAACCGATCGATCAGGTAAACAGGCGCGGGCACATAGCGTCGATGCACCTCGGGAACGATGAGTCCAAGGCGCTTGGCCAGACGCATGACGAACCATTCATTGACCACCGAATGCGGGTAGTCATCGTCTGGATGGTCGGGCTTCAGAATATGGGTCGAGGGCGTCGAACCGGCGGGTTCAAATAAAACACCATCTCGAAGCACCACAGCCAACTTATGCTGGGCGCCTGCCAGTGACATGCGCTTGACTGCGCCGTGTGTCAGGGGCGCTTTCGGCAAGTTCCGAATGCGCGAATCCAGGACATCATCCGGCAACTCCCGCAGCGGTTCCGGCCCTTGCGGAGCGTTCTCCGGGGCCAACAAGGTCAACGAACCCGCGGACTCTGCCCCGTACCAGGCCAGCAGGCCAAAGGCGTCCGCGGCTTCCAGTTTGGCATCCTTGGCGAGCAGGACGCGCTGACCTTCTTCCGGCAGCAAGTTATCGAAATACCACTGCACAGGACGCCGCGATGCGCCGTCTACCAGAGCTTCGGGGGCCAGCGGCAGATAAGGACTAAGCGGGAAACGCCGGGGGTTGTCCAGCCACGCGGGGGCGTACCGGAAGGACCACAGACCGCCAACCTCTTCCAGCGTGCCGACCTCTGCCTGATTGATAGAGGCAAGTAGAGACCGGCCCTTCATTGCTTGCTGCGCCCCTGGTCAGAGGCCGCCAAATAGTCGGCGACACTTTCGGGCACATCCAGGATGACGCGCACCCCCAGGCCTTCGAGCACCTGGAAGAGCTTTCCCCATTGAACGGAATCGCTTCCGCGCTCGATCTTGCCCAGGAAGTTTTCGCTGACACCGATACTGCCGGCAGCATCGTCCTGGCGTACCTTCTGGGCCTTGCGGCTGGCTCGAACTACCCGGCCGATATCGCCCGGGCTTTCAAGGGGAATCTTCATAGATAATCCTCACAATTGTGAGGATTATGCTTGGGGTCAAGCGAATTAGCAAGAAATCCGCACAGCCATGCGGATTTCTTGGCGATCAAGCTCGTTCAGGCGTAAATCCGCAAGGTTGCAAGGATCAGGGCCTAAACCAGCAAGCTTCATCCCTGGCGAAGGTGAAGCACGCCCCCCGCCCCCTACTCCACCGTCACGCTCTTCGCCAGATTCCGCGGCTTGTCCACATCGGTGCCCCGCGCGCATGCCGTGTGATACGACAGCAGCTGCAGCGGAATCGTGTGCAGGATGGGCGACAGCATGCCGTAGTGCTCGGGCATGCGGATGACGTGCATGCCGTCGCCGCTGGCGATGCGGCTGTCGGCATCGGCGAACACATACAGCTCGCCTCCGCGCGCGCGCACTTCCTGCATGTTGGACTTCAGCTTTTCCAGCAGCGAGTCTTTGGGCGCGATGGTCACCACGGGCATCTGCTCGGTCACCAGGGCCAGCGGGCCGTGCTTGAGTTCGCCGGCCGGATAGGCCTCGGCGTGGATGTAGCTGATTTCCTTCAGCTTCAGCGCGCCTTCCAGCGCGATGGGGTAATGCATGCCGCGCCCCAGGAACAGGGCGTTTTCTTTATTGGCGAAGCGGTCGGCCCAGGCCATGATCTGCGGCTCAAGCGCCAGTACCGCGCCAATGGCCACGGGCAGGTGGCGCAGCGCCTTGAGGTGCTCGGCTTCCTGCTCGTCGGTCAGGTGGCCGCGTGTTTGCGCCAGGGCCAGCGTCAGCAGGAACAGCGCCGTCAGCTGGGTGGTGAATGCCTTGGTGGACGCCACGCCGATCTCGACGCCGGCGCGGGTGATGTACGACAGCTTGCATTCGCGCACCATGGCGCTGGTGGCCACGTTGCAGACGGTCAGCGTCTGTTCCATGCCCAGCGAGCGAGCGTGCTTCAGCGCGGCCAGGGTGTCGGCGGTTTCGCCCGACTGCGAAATGGTGACCACCAGGGTGCGCGGGTTGGGCACGCTGTCGCGGTAGCGGTATTCGCTGGCGATTTCGACCGCCACGGGAATTCTGGCGATGGACTCGATCCAGTACTTGGCGGTCAGGCCGGCGTAGTAGCTGGTGCCGCAAGCCAGGATCAGCAGCGAATCGATTTCCTTGAAAATCTTGTGGGCGCCGTCGCCGAACAGTTCGGGCGTGACGGCCTCGATGTCCTGCAGGGTGTCGCCCACGGCGCGCGGCTGCTCGAAGATTTCTTTCTGCATGTAGTGGCGGTACGGGCCCAGCTCGGCCGCGCCGGTATGCACCTGCACGGTATGCACCTCGCGCTGCACGGGTTTGCCTTCGGTATCGGTGATCCACACGCGCGACAGCTGCAGGTCGACGACGTCGCCGTCTTCCAGGTAGATGATCTGGTCGGTGGTGCCGGCCAGGGCCAGCGCGTCGGAAGCCAGGAAGTTCTCGTTCTGGCCCACGCCCACCACCAGGGGCGAACCCTGGCGCGCGCCCACTACGCGGTGCGGCTCGTCGCGGCAGAACACGGCAATGGCGTAGGCGCCATGCAGGCGGCGCACGGCCTGTTGCACGGCTTCGAACAGGTCGCCGTTGTACAGGTGGTTGACCAGGTGGGCAATGACTTCGGTGTCGGTCTGGCTTTCGAACACATAGCCGGCCGCTTCCAGTTCGGCGCGCAGGTCGTCGTGGTTTTCGATGATGCCGTTGTGCACCAGCGCAATGCGCGGCTCGTCTTTGCCCAGGCGCGAGAAATGCGGATGGGCGTTGTGGGTGGCGGGCACGCCATGGGTGGCCCAGCGGGTGTGGGCGATGCCGGTAAAGCCGGCCAGCTTGTCCTGGGCGATCTGGTCGGCCAGTTCGGCCACGCGCTGGGTGCTGCGCGTGCGGCGCAGGTGGCCGTCAATGTACAGCGCCACGCCGCACGAGTCGTAGCCGCGGTATTCCAGCCGCTTCAGGCCTTCGACCAGGATGGGGGTGATGTCGCGCTGGGCGACGGCGCCAACAATGCCGCACATAAGGCAATCTCCGATGATTTGCGTATCGGCGCATTGTGCGCTTGCTGGCTTGAAATTTGATTTCTTTATTTAGCCATTTATGAAAGCTGATTTTCTTACATAAACGTGATTAAATATATTTTCATTTCATACCGTTCAGTGAAATAAAAATGCATGATCAGCCCGCCCCGCCTGTCGAATTGGATGAACTCGATCGCCGCATCCTGGAACAGCTCCAGCACGACTGCGCGCTGACCAACCAGGAACTGGCGGCGCGGGTGCACGCCTCGCCGCCCACTTGCCTGCGGCGGGTACGGCGGCTGGTGGACACGGGCGTCATCGCGCGGCAAGTGGCGATCTTGGCGCCCGAGAAACTGGGCAGCACGCTGACGGCCATCGTGGAAATCACGCTGGACGTGCAGGCGGCGGAAAACCTGGACGCGTTCGAGCGCAGCCTGCTGGACGAGCCGGCGGTGCTGCAGTGCTACCGGGTGTCGCCAGGGCCCGACTTCCTGGTGGTGGCGCAGGTGCGCGACATGCCGGCCTATCATGCGCTGGCGCATCGAGCCTTTACCGCGCAGGCGAACGTGCGCAATGTGCGCACATTCTTTTCGGTGCACCGGGCGAAATTCGAAACGCGGATCGATGTGTCGGCGGGCTAGGCCAGCAGCCGCTCGAACAGGGCCAGGTAGCGGCGGCCCATTTCGGTAACGTCGTGTTCGGTGCGCACGTACTCGTAGGCGCGCCGGGTGCAGTCGGCGCGGAACGCCGCGTCGTCCAGGCAGCGGGCCATGCCCTGCGCCATGGCGGACGCGTCGCCCACGTGGCACAACACGCCGCGGCCATCGGCCAGGCTTTCTTTCAGCCCGCCGGCGTCGGTGGACACCACTGGCACGTGCTGCAGGAATGCGTCCAGCACGCTGCTGCCCAGGGCCTCTTCCTGCGAGCTCATGACGAACACGTCGAAGATGCTGTAGAAGTCTTCGATGCCCTTGCGAAAGCCCGCGAACAGATACACGTTCTGCAGCCCCAGCCGCTGCACTTCGGCGCGCGCCTCGGCTTCGCGGTCGCCGCCGGCGCCGAAGTGCACGAACACGAAGTCGCTGCGCGCGCGGGCCAGTTCGCCCACTGCGCGGATCAGGGTCAGGGGGTCTTTGTCGCGGATCAGCGCGGCGGATGTGGCCAGTACCTTCTTGCCCTGCAGGCCCAGTTCGGCGGCCAGGCGCTCGACATTGGCGCGATCGATGTCATGCGGCTCGACGGCGCTGCGGATGATGACCGGGTCGATGCCCAGCCGGCGCGGCTCGGCCGCCGCCATGTCGCTGATGGCCACGAAGCCGTCCACGCGGCGCCACTTGGCGCCGGTTTTCCATTCTTGGCCGGGCTCGACCACAAACGAGGTGCGTCGCGAAAACACCACCGGGCGGCGATGCAGGGCCTTGGTAAGCACGGCCCAGGTGACGGTGTTGGCCGTTTGCGCGTGGATGATGTCGTAGCCGCGTCCGGCGCGGGCCAGGAAGGCCAGTTGCGCCGGCACGTTGCGCACGCCGTGCGCCGTGAAGCCTTCTTCGCCGGCGCGGGCTTCCAGCGGGCCGCCGGCGCGGCACAGCAGCTCGACCTGATGGCCAGCGGCGCGGAACGCGCGCATGCAGTACAGCGTCTGGCGCTCGCCGCCGCGCCAGCCTTTTTCAAAGTTGAGCTGCAGGATCTTCATGCACGCCCGATGCCCTGGTACTCGAAGCCCTGGGCACGCATCTCGGCGGGCACGTACAGGTTGCGGCCGTCGATCACCAGCGGGGTTTTCAGCAGCGCGCGCACGCGGTCCAGGTCGGGCGCGCGGAACACCTTCCATTCGGTGGCGATCAGCAGGGCATCGGCGCCGTCCAGGGCCTGGTACATGTCGTCGGCGAATTCCACCGCCGGGTTGTCGGCCAGGATCTGGCGGGAATGCGGCATGGCGATGGGATCGTAGGCGCGCACGCGGGCACCGCGCTGCGTGAGTTCGGCAATGGCGGTCAGGCTGGGCGCCTCGCGCATGTCGTCGGTGTTGGGCTTGAAGGCCAGGCCCCACAGCGCGAAGGTACGGCCGGCCAGGTCTTCGCCGAAGCGCGCCACGATTTTCTGCGACAGGCGCAGCTTTTGCGCATGGTTGGCGTTTTCGGCGGCGGCCACCACGCGCATGGGCAACCCGTGTTCGGCGGCGGTCTGCACCAGCGCCTGCACGTCTTTGGGAAAGCACGAGCCGCCATAACCCACGCCGGGGTACAGGAAGTGGTAGCCGATGCGCGGATCGGCGCCGATGCCGCGCCGCACCTGTTCGACGTCGGCGCCCAGGGCCTCGGCCAGGTTGGCCATTTCGTTCATGAACGAAATGCGGGTGGCCAGCATGGCGTTGGCGGCGTACTTGGTAAGTTCGGCCGAGCGCACGTCCATGACCATCAGCCGTTCATGGGTGCGCTGGAACGGCGCATACAGGCGCCGCATGACGTCGACGGTGTAGTCGTCGTCGGCCCCGACGATGATGCGGTCGGGGCTCATGAAATCTTTGATGGCCGCGCCTTCTTTCAGGAATTCGGGGTTCGAGGCCACGCTGAAAGGCACATCGGCGCCGCGCTCGGCCAGCACCTCGGCCATGGCCTGGCGCACCTTGTCGGCCGTGCCCACCGGCACGGTGGATTTGTCGACCACCACCTTGCGGGCGGTCATGTGCCGCGCGATATTGCGGGCCGCGGCCAGCACGTGCTGCAGGTCGGCCGAGCCGTCTTCGCCGGGCGGCGTGCCCACGGCAATGAACTGCACGTCGCCGAAGGCCACGCTGGCGGCAACGTCGTCGGTGAACCGCAGGCGGCCGGCCTGGGCATTGCGCTTGACCAGCTCATCCAGCCCCGGCTCGTAGATGGGAATGCCGCCTTGCTGCAGGGTCCGGATCTTGGCCGCGTCGACGTCCAGGCACAGGACTTCGTTGCCCATGTCGGCCAGGCAGGCGCCCGAGACCAGTCCCACGTAGCCCGTGCCGATAACCGTGATTTTCATGCGCAACGCCTATAGGGGTCTATTCGGCCGCATTATAGAGGGACGCCGCCGCCCCCCGGTTTCAGACGAACTGCGCGCTGACGCTGCCCAGCGGACCGTAGTCGGCATGGATGGTGTCGTGCCGGGCCACGGGCACGGTGCGGGTGAAGGAACCGGCCAGCATCACGTGGCCGGCCTCCAGCGTGGTGCCGAAGGCGGCCAGCTTGTTGGCCAGCCAGGCTATGCCCATGGCCGGATGGCCCAGCACGGCCGCCGACACGCCGGATTCTTCGATGACGCCGTTCTTGTACAGCAGCGCCGCCACCCAGCGCAGATCCACGTCGAACGGCCGCACCGGGCGTCCGCCCAGGATGATGCCGGCGCAGGCGGCGTTGTCGGCGATGTTGTCGACGATCTTGCGCGGATACTTGCTGCGGCCGTCGATCAGTTCCAGCGCCGGCATGACCCAGTCGGTAGCGGCCAGCACGTCGGTCAGCGTAACGCCCGGGCCGCGCAGCGGGCGGCCCAGCACGAAGGCCAGCTCCACTTCCACGCGCGGCACGATGTAGCGGTCGACGGCGATCTTGCCGCCGTCTTCGTAGAACATGTCGTCCAGCAAGTGGCCATAGTCGGGCTCGTCGATACCGACCGTGCTCTGCATGGCCTTGGACGTCAGGCCGATCTTGTGCCCGCGCAGCCGCGCGCCGGCGGCGATGCGGGTGGCGATGGCGGCCTGCTGGATGGCATAGGCGTCGGCGATCTCGATACCGGGAAAAGTCTGGTCCAGCTGCGTGATGGGCACGGCGCTGCGCTCGGCCTCGAGCAGTAGGCGGGCGGCGGCCTGGCGGTCGGCTTGGCTGAGCATCAGGCGCTCCCGGGTTCGTCGGCCACGCCGTTGGACAGCACGCCCACGCCCGAGACCTCGACTTCGACCCGGTCGCCCGGCGCCAGAAAGCGCGGCGGATCGAAGCGCACGCCGGCCCCCACCGGCGTGCCGGTGGAGATGACATCGCCCGGCTGCAGGGTGGTCCAGGTCGAGATGTAGTGGATCAGCGTGCGAAACGGAAACATCAGATTGGCCGTGGTGTCGTGCTGGCGCACTTCGCCGTTGACGCGCGTGGTGACGGTCAGGGCGTCGTAGCCGTCGAATTCGTCGGCCGTGACGATCCAGGGGCCGAACGAGCCGCTGGCGTCGAAATTCTTGCCCTGGGTCACATTGAATTTGCCGTGCTTGACCCAGTCGCGCACGGTGCCTTCGTTCAGGCAGGTCAGCCCGGCGATGTGGGCCTCGGCCCGGTCTTCGGGAATGCGCCGGCCGCCCTGGCCGATGACGATGGCGATCTCTCCTTCGTAGTCCAGCTGCGCGGACTCGCGCGGCCGCACCAGCAGCTGGCCGTGCGCCACGAACGAAGCGGGAAAGCGCGGAAACACGCTGGGATACGCGGGCGGCGCGCTGCCGTCGCGGTATTCCTCGTTGCGCTTGCCGTAGTTCACGCCCACGCAGATGATCTTGCCGGGCTCGGGAATCGGCGGCAGCAGCGTCACGTCGGCCAGCGCGAAGTCGGCTCGCGCGCCGCTTGCCAGCTGCCGCATGCGGTCCAGCGCGCCGGCCGCCAGCGCAGCGCGCAAGGTGTCGATGCCGGGGCCCAGCCGGGCGGTCATGTCGACCACGCCCTGCCCGGCGGCCACGCCGAAGCGCGGGCGGCCGTGCGCCACGAAAGAAATCAGTTTCATTGCTCGAATCCAAACAGGCGGGCGGGATTGTCGACCAGGATCTTCTGCAGCGTGGCGTCGTCGCCCGCGTAGCGGAACAGCTGGTCGACCAGGCGCCCTTCATCGGGCGGCGCTTTCATCGATACCGGGTGCGGCCAGTCGCTGCCCCACACCACGCGGTCGGGGGCCGCCTGGATGCAGGCCTGCGCCACCGGCACCACGTCGTCCCAGGGGTAGCCCTGGCGCGACAGTTTTTCTGTCAGCGACAGCATGACCCAGAAATTGCCGCGGCCCAGCAGCTCGACCAGCTT
Source organism: Bordetella petrii (assembly GCF_017356245.1). Lineage (NCBI taxonomy): Bacteria > Pseudomonadati > Pseudomonadota > Betaproteobacteria > Burkholderiales > Alcaligenaceae > Bordetella > Bordetella petrii. The sequence continues at coordinate 951,563 of NZ_JAFMZZ010000004.1, read as the reverse complement.
GCGCAGCGTGGGATCGTCGCTGCCCAGCGACGGATCGGCGCGGCCCATGTGGTCGATCAGCACGGGGATGTCCAGCCCGTCGAACAGCGCCACCTGGCTCATGATGCCGTCGGGCTCGGGCTGGAACTTGGCATACCAGCCCAGTTCACGGATGCGCGCAATGGCGCGCCGGTAGTCGGCGGGCGCCATGACGATGCCCAGCGCCTGCCGGGTGAAGCGCGCGCCGCGCACGCCAGCGTCGTGCAGCCTGGCCAGGTAGGCGTCGTCGCGCTCGAGCAGCACGGCGGCATTGGCGCAGCCCCGGTAGCCCGGCCCGGCTGCCGCCAGGCCGTCCAGCACCACCTGGTGGTCGGCGCCGTAGGTGGTGGCCTGCACGATCACGCCGCGCTCGATGCCCAGGGTGCGGTGCAGGCGCAGCGCCACGTCGATGGTGGCCGACGGCATCTCGTAGGCGGCGCCGGGCCGCACGGGGTACTGTTCGGGCGGGCCGAACACGTGGAACTGGCTGTCGCAGCTGCGCGGCGGCGGCAGGCGGCGCGGCGCGGTGGGGTGGGAATGGAACGGCAGGTAATCCGGCATGGGGGTCTCAGTCGATGACGGCAATGAAATCGCACTCGATCAGCTTGCCGCCGTCCAGGGCGCCTTGCATGGTGTGGCGGGCCGGGCGCGACGCGGCGTCGGGAAACATCTTCAGCCACGGCACGTTCAGCGCCGCGCGCTGCGAACGGTCGTTCATCCACACGGTCATCTTGATGATGTGGCCCGGCGTGCCGCCGCCCGCCTCGACAATGCGCCTGACGTGCTCGAACATCAGTTCGCACTGCGCCTCGAGCGTGGCGCCATAGGCGCCGGTGGCCGGGTCGGTGCCCTGGATGCTGCCCGAATACAGCATGCCGCCGATACGGCAGCCTGCCGGAATGGGGTTCTTGTGGCTGAACCCCTCTGCATAGATGCTGGTGCGCTTCATGGTGTGGTGAGTCTTGTGGGCAATGGCGGCTCAGTTGGCCTTGATGCCGGCTTTCTTGATGATGGGAATCCAGCGCGCGTCTTCCTTGGACACGTAGGCCGCGAATTCCTGGGGCGTGCTGCCGCGCGCCTGGGCGCCCAGCGCGGCGAACTTGTCTTTCACGTCCTGCTGGTCCAGGATCTTCACCAACACCTGGCTGAGCTTGCCGGTGATATCGGCCGGCGTGCCCTTGGGGGCGACCATGCCGGTGAAGGTCGAGGCTTCCAGAGGCACGCCGGCCTCGGTGAACGTGGGCACGTCGGGCAGCGCGGCGACGCGCTCGGCGGTGGTGACGGCCAGGCCGCGCACCTTGCCTTCTTTGATGAAGGGCAGCGACACCGAGACCTGGTCGAAATTGAAATCCACCTGCCCGCCCAGCAGGTCGGTGGTGGCGGGCGCGTTGCCCTTGTAATGCACGGTGGTCCAGCGCGCGCCCGTCATCGACTGCAGCAGTTCGCTGACCAGGTGGTTGGTGGTGCCGGCGCCCGGCGAGGCCATGTTGAGCTTGCCCGGCTCTTTCTTGGCCAGGGCCAGCAGGTCGTTCAGGCTCTTCACGGGCAGCGACGGGCGCACCTGTAGCACCAGCGGCGTGAAAGACACCGAGCTGACGGGCTCGAATTCCTGGCTCCACTTGTAGTCGGCGCGCCCGAAGATGACGGGGCTGAACAGCAGCGGGCCGTTGGCGCCCAGGAACAGGGTATAGCCGTCGGGCGCCGAACGCGCCACGCTTTCGGCGGCAATGGTGCCGCCGGCGCCGGGCTTGTTGTCGATGATGAACGGCTGGCCGAAGGCGGCCTGCAGGCCGGGGGCGATGATGCGCGCCGCGACGTCGACATTGCCGCCGGGCGGGTACGGAACCACGATGCGCACCGGCTTGTCGGGCCAGGCGGCATGGGCGGGAATGGCGGCGCAGGCGGCCAGCATGGCCAGGCAGCGCAGGATGGTCGAGTTCATGGCGAAGTCTCCGGTGGGGTCTGTTTTTGTGGGCCGCCGCGGCGGCCTGCTTTGGGGTGCTGATGGGCCGCACTGTAGCCACGCCGCGCGGGGCGGACAATGAAAATCGCCTTAAAAAATCCAAATAATGGACTTCAACAGGAATTACCAAGAGACAATGGATACCGCTGATCAGTAATATTTCTGGATTTTCTCCGATATTCCGAACGCTATCGTTTTCCCTTACCCCTCAAACAAAGTCCGATTATTGGACTAATATTTTTCATGACCATGACCCTGATCCGCGCCACCGACCTGAATCCCGAACAAACGTACCGGCTGATGACCGGCGTGGTGGTGCCGCGCCCCATCGCCTGGATCACCACGCGCGGCGACGAGGGCGTGGTGAACCTGGCGCCGTTCAGCTGCTTTACCTTTGTTTCCAACAAGCCGCCCATGGTCGGCATCAACATCGGCCGCAAGGCCGGCGCGCGCAAGGACACGGCGCGCAACATCCACGCAACGCGCGAGTTCGTGGTGAATATCGGCGACGAAACCCTGATCGACGCCATCCACCAGAGCGCCGTCGAGTATCCGCCGCACGTCAGCGAACCCGACATGCTGGGGCTGGCCGTGCAGGCCAGCGACAGCGTGGCGCCCCCGCGCCTGCAGGCGGCGCCCATCAGCCTGGAATGCCGGCTGCATTCCATCATTCCGTTCGGCGAGACCGGCGCCGAGTTCGTGGTGGGCGAAGTCCTGGTGTTCCATGTGCGCGACGGCCTGCTGCACGACGGCAAGATCGACACCGCGCGCCTGCGCCCGGTGGCCCGGCTGGCAGGCCCGAATTACGCGGGGCTGGGCCCCATCGTGACCAAGGCCGCCATCGGCCAGACCCCCAAGACCGTTATCGCACCAGGAACCGAACCTTGACCACCACCCGCCGCGCTTCCGTTTCCGATTCCGACGACAGCGGCGGCAGCCAGACCGTGCGCCGCGCGCTGGCCCTGCTGCGGCTCGCGGCCTGCGGGCAGGAACGCGGCGTGCGCCTGACCGACCTGGTGCAGATGTCGGGCCTGAACCAGCCCACGGTGCACCGGCTGCTCAAGACCCTGGTGCAGGAAGGCGCCATGACGCAGGACCCGGAAACGCGCCACTACCTGATCGGGCCCGAAGTGGCCCTGCTGGGCCTGGCGCGCACGCGGCGCTTTCCGCTATTGACCCTGGCCGACCCCTACCTGGCGGACCTCGCGGAACAGGCGGGCGACACGGTGTTTCTCAGTGTGAGGCATGGGTCCGACTCGATCTGCATCGGCCGCAAGACGGGCCGCTATCCGATCCAGGTGCTGTCCATCGAAGTGGGCGTGCGGCGCCCGCTGGGCATCGGGGTATCGGGGGTGGCGCTGCTGTCGTGCCTGCCGCGCAAAGACAGCGACGCCCTGATCCGCTCGAACGAGCGGCGCCTGGAAGTGATGGGCGAAAGTCCGTTCGAACTGATGCGGCGGGTAGAGGCCGCCAGGGCCGAGGGCATCGCGCACGCGCCGCACGGCCTGATGCCCGGCACCAGCGCGGTGGCCGTGCCGGTGCGCACGGCTGGCGGCGCGCCGCTGGCGGCCGTTACCATCACCGCCATGGCCGATCGCTTGAATGCGCGCCGGCTGCCCCAGATCGTGGCCCTGATGCGCGAACGGGCGGCATTGATCGCGCGGCGCCACGCCGAAGTCGAACAGACGCCGGCCCGCCCGGCCTGAGGCCGCGGATCAGTCGACCCGCAGCTTGTTGACCCGCACGGCGTTTACCGCCACGGCGATGGCCGCGCACAACGTGGCCAGGATCAGCGCGAAAGTGGGCCCGGCGGCGCCGCTGACGCCGAAGGCGATGGCCACCAGCGCGGTGCCGAAGCTTTGGCCGAACACGCGCGTGGTGGCCTGCAGCCCGCCGGCCGCGCCGCTGCGCTGGCGCGGCGACGACGACAACATGGCGCGGTTGTTGGGCGTCTGGAAGAACCCGAACCCCATGCCCGTGACGAACATGGCGGCCATGATCCAGGGGTTGGTCACGTCCAGCGGCAGGAACGCCAGCGTGGCCAGCCCGACCACCATGGCGGCGGCGCCCGCGCCGCTGAGCGTGGCGGCCGAATAGCGGTCGGACATGCGGCCCGCCACCGGCGCCACGATGGCCGTGCCCACCGGCCAGGCCCCCATCAGCATGCCCACTTCCAGGTACGACCGGCCCAGCACCTGCTGGAAATAAAACGGCAGCGACACGTACGAGGCCATCTGCGCCGCGAAGGTGGATGCCGAGGCCGCGACCGCGAAGCCCACGGCACGGATGCGCAGCAGGTCCACCGGCACCAGCGGCGCGGGCTGGCTGCTGGCGCGGCGCACCAGCAGCCAGCCCGCCAGGCTGGCCAGCAGGATCATGACTACGCCCCGCGCCGGGCTCTGGCCCAGTGTGTCGACCCCCGAAATGAACACGCCCAGCGTCACCATGCACAGCAGCGCGCTAAGCCAGTCGAGCCGCACGCTGGTGCGCGGCACGACGGGCAGGTAGCGCAGGCCGAACATCACCGCCGCGCACACCGGCAGATTGATGGCGAAGATCCAGCGCCAATGGGCGATTTCGAGAATGACCGAGCCGAGCGTGGGACCCACCACCGACATCACCGCCACGGTCGTGGCGTTCAGGCTGATGCCGCGGCCCAGCTGGCGCAGCGGATAAATGTTGCGCACCAGCCCGCCGAACATGCACATCAGCGAAGCGGCGCCCACGCCCTGCACCACACGGGCCAGGGTCAGCTGCCATAGCGTCTGCGACAGGGCGCCGAACAGCGAAGCCAGCGCGAACAGCGCCAGCCCGACCGAGAACATGCGCTTGAAGCCGATGCGTTCGGCCAGGGCCGACAGCGGCAGCAGCAGCGCGACCACGGCCAGGTTATAGGCGTTGACGATCCATACCGCTTGCGACGGCAGGGCGTTCAGGTCGGTGGCGATGGTGGGCAGCGCCACGTTGGCGATGGTGGTGTCCAGCACCGACAGGCTGATGCCGGTAAGGACAGTGGCGGCCGCCCAGTAGCGGCGCGGCGTGGGCAGGCCGTCGGGCGGCGCCTGGCGGGCGCATGCCGCGGGCGAGGCCTTTGGGTCGGCGCTCACGATTTTTTCTGGGGACGCTGCCAGCCCTCGATGGTGGTCTGGCGCGCGCGCGAGACAGTCAGTTGGCCTGCCGGCGCATCGCGGGTCAGCGTGGTGCCGGCGCCCAGGGTGGCGCCGCGGCCGACGCGCACCGGTGCGACCAGCTGCGTGTCCGACCCGATGAAGGCGTCGTCTTCGATGACGGTGCGATGCTTGTTGGCGCCGTCGTAGTTGCAGGTGATGGTGCCGGCGCCCACGTTCACGCGCGCGCCGATGTCGGCGTCGCCCACGTAGGCCAGGTGGTTGGCCTTGCTGTCGGCATCCAGCACGCTGTTCTTGATTTCGACAAAGTTGCCGACATGGGTGCGGTCGCCCAGGCTGGCGCCGGGCCGCAGGCGGGCATACGGGCCGATGCGCGCGTCGCTGCCCACGGTGGCTTGCTGCACGTGGCTGTATGCCTCGATGTGCGTGCCCGCGCCGACCGACACATCGCGCAGCACGCAATGCGGGCCCACGCGCACGCCGTCGGCCAGTTCGACCTTGCCTTCGAAGACGCAGCCCACGTCGATGAACACGTCGCGCCCGCAGGCCAGCGTGCCGCGCAGATCGAAGCGCGCGGGGTCGGCCAGCGTAACGCCGGCCTCGAGCTGGCGGCGCGCCTGTTCATGCTGCCAGCGGCGCTCGAGTTCGGCCTGCTGCACGCGGCTGTTCACGCCCAGCGTTTCCCAGCCGGCCGACGGCTGCGCCGCGCCGACGGGCACGCCATCGGCCACGGCCAGGCCCACCACGTCGGTCAGGTAGTACTCGCCCTGGGCGTTGTTGTTGTCGATGCGGCCCAGCCAGTTTTTCAGCTGCGCGGTGGGCGCGGCCAGGATGCCGGTGTTCACTTCGCGGATGGCGCGTTCGGCCTCGCTGGCGTCTTTGTGTTCGACGATGCGCTGCACCTGGCCCTGCTCGTTGCGCACGATGCGGCCGTAGCCGGTGGCGTCGTCGAGCAGTTCGGTCAGCACGGCGGCGCCCTGGCCGCGCGCCTGCAGCAGCCGGCGCAGGGTATCGGGCTGCACCAGCGGCACGTCGCCGTACAGCACCAGGGTGACGTCGTCTTTGCCGTCTTCTTGCAGCAAGGGCACGGCCTGCTGCACGGCATGGCCGGTGCCCTGCTGCGGCTGCTGCAACGCGAAGCTGAGCCCCGCGCGGCCTTCGTAGGCGCCGCGCACGCGGTCGGCGCCATGGCCCACCACTACCACGATACGGCCGGGGTCGAGCTGGCTGGCGCTGTCGAGCACGTGTTCCAGCATGGGTTTGCCGGCCAGGGAATGCAGCACTTTGGGAAGATCGGACTGCATGCGTTTGCCCAGTCCGGCGGCAAGAATGACGACATTAAGCATAGGATTGAAAGCAGCGTAAGACGGCGGCGGGCGGCTGCCCGCCGCACGATTGAAGCGGAGGATTATGACTTGCGTGGTGCCGGCGCGCGCTTGGCGGCGGCCTTGCGGGGTGCGCGCCTGGGCGGGGCGGGGTCGTTCTGCCCCGCGGCGGGCGCCGCGGTGCGGGCGGCGTCTTGTGCCGCGGCGTCGGGCATGGTGGCGGCGGTGGCCGCGGCAAGCTGGTTGAATTGCTGCTGCAGCAGGTTCCACCATGCCTGCGAAGCCGACTGCGCGGCCTGGCTGACCTGGTCAGCCGCGCTGGCGTCGGGGTTGGCCGGCTCGGCCGGCGCATCGCCCCCGGCCGGCGCCGCGGGCCTTGGCGCGGCCGCGGCCGGCTTGAGGCCCAGGGCCACTTCCAGGGGCGAAGCCTCGCCGCTGGCGGCGGCGCCGCCCACGAACGAGCGCAGAGTGGCGATGGTGGCGCGCTGCACTTCCAGCCCCTGGATGGTGCTGGTCAGCATCGACAGGTTCATGCGCAGCCAGTTTTCAACGGTGCGCAGATCGGCGATGCGGCGTTCGAGGTCTTCGAGGTTCATGGGCGCAGCCATGGGCAGCGCCTGCGCCAGGCCGCCCGGGCCCGCCAGGCCTGCCCAGGCCTTGCGCATCATTTCCATGCTGGCCAGCAACGGGTTGCCGGCAAGGTCGCCGCCCTGCCCCAGGCCGGGCAGGACAAACGGGTTGGTATTCGAAGAATCGGACATTCAGTCTCCAGAAACGCGCGTCGTGAATGCCTAGCGCGGCAGCACTTTGCCATTTTCGACCCGCACGTGGTCGCCCGACGCATAGGCGAACGGTTGCGCGCTATTGAAGGTGCGGGTGCTGCCGTTGTCCATGCGCACGACCATCTCGTAGTGCGTCACAGTCTGTTGCTGTCTGATATTACGCTCGATTTCATGGCCTGCCAAAGCGCCGCCCACGGCACCCAGGACGGTCAGGGCGTCTTTGCCGTGGCCCCCGCCGAACTGGTGGCCGACCACGCCGCCCACCACGCCGCCGGCCACCGTGCCGACGACGTTATAGCCGTTGTTCTGCTGGGCCGGCACCTGAACCTGGCGGATGGTCTCGACCACGCCGCAATCGGCGCAGACGGCGGGCTTGGCGGCCGGCTTGGGCGCCGCCTGGGGGGCGGACGCCACCTTGGCGGGCGCCGGAGCAGCCGGAGGCTGCTGTCCGGTCTGGGCCTGCTGTTCAGCCTGGACCTGGGCCTCGTGCACGGGCTGTTCGCCGGAGGATTCGGCCCAGGGAGTGGGCAGCCAGCCGACCAGGGCCGCCACCGCCACGGCGCACAAAAGAATGATCGACACCGCGGCGGTGGCCACCAGGGGATGCAGGCCGCGGCGCGAGCCCTGGCCGGAAGCGGAAACGGGAGTATTCATGATGGTTCTCCATCGACAGTACGGCCCGTTGTATAGCATTTGGCCGCAGTATCGGCGTGTTGCGATAGTGACCCTTTGCAAGGCATGCCCGGACGATCGGCTCGGGTTCTGGGACAATGGCCGGATGGACAAGCCGATTCCCATGCCCGAGCTCGAACAGGCCATCAATTATTGGCGCAACCGCCTGCCCTCGCAAGGAGACGAATCGCGCCTGTGCGCCGAGGCGGCCGCGCTGGCCACGCCTTATGCGCTGATGATCATCGGCCACCGCCGCGAAATCACCCCCGCCGAACTCGGCCCGGCCGCCCTGGCGGCCTACCAGGGCTGGCGAGCCGCCCACGGGGCCGAATAAGGGGACAGATAAAGGTGTCTGACTCCGCAGGTGTCAGACACCTGCCACGGGGGTTACGACCCCAGCAACGCCTTGATATCGTGGGCCAGGGCGTCGGCGCCCAGGGTATTGTTGGCCAGCACGCGCGATTCGCCCTTGCCGTCGAGCAGGTAGAACGCCGCGGTGTGGTCCATGGTGTAGTTCTTGCCGCCGTCGGTGGGCACCTTGGCGTAGTAGGCCTTGAACGACGCCGCGGCCTGCTTGATCTGCTCGGGCGTGCCGGTCAGGCCCAGAAAGCGCGGATCGAACGTGGTTACATATTGCTTGAGGATTTCGGCCGTATCGCGTTCGGGGTCGACGGTAATCATCAGCACCTGCACGCGGTCGGCGTCGCCGCCGAGTTTTTCCATGACCTGCGACAGTTCCGCCAGCGAGGTGGGGCACACGTCGGGGCACTGGGTAAAGCCGAAGAACACTACCGTGACCTTGCCGGCGAAATCCTGCAGCGTGCGCGCCTGGCCATTGTGGTCGGTCAGGGCCAGGCCCTTGCCCAACTGCGTGCCGCTGATGTCGTTGCCCTTGAAGCTGGGCGCGGGATCGCCGCAGGCGGCCAGGGCGCCGGCCAGGGCAACCGCCGCCGCGCCGCGCAGCAGCGCGCGGCGATGGAAGGAAAACGCGGACATGAAGCAGGGTCTCCGAGATCAGGCCAGCAGGCCGGCCCAGTGGTCCACCAGCAGGGCGGCGAACAGCAGCGCCAGGTACAGGATGGAAAAGCGGAACAGGCGGCGGGCCAGCGCGTCGCTGTACTCGCGGTACAGGCGCCAGGCATAGGCCACGAACATGCCGCCCAGCACCAGCGCGCATGCCAGGTACAGCAGCCCGCTCATGCGGATGACATAGGGCAGCGTGGTGGTGGCCACCAGCGCCAGGCTGTACAGCAGGATATGCAGGCGGGTGAAGCGCTGCCCGTGCGTGACCGGCAGCATGGGCAGGCCGGCCTTGGCGTAATCGTGGTTGCGGTACAGCGCCAGCGCCCAGAAATGCGGCGGGGTCCAGATGAAGATGATCAGCACCAGCACCCAGGCCTCGGCCGGCACGGCGTCGGCCACGGCGGCCCAGCCCAGGGCCGGCGGCATGGCGCCCGACAGCCCGCCGATGACGATGTTCTGCGGCGTGCGCGGCTTGAGAATGACGGTATAGATGACCGCGTAGCCCACGAAGGTGGCGAAGGTCAGCCACATGGTCAGAGGGTTGACCAGGTGGTACAGCACCAGCATGCCGGCCCCGCCCAGCAGGCCCGACAGGGTGATGACCTGGGCGGCCGAGATGGTGCCGCGCGCCGTGGCGCGGCGCGCCGTGCGCAGCATGCGCGCGTCGATTTCCTGTTCGATCAGGCAGTTGATGGCGAAGGCGGCGGCGGCCAGCAGCCAGATGCCCAGCGTGCCGAACACCACCCGGCCCGGGTCGGGCAGGCCGGGCACGGCCAGGAACATGCCGATGATGGCGCAGAAAACGGCGAGCTGCGTCACGCGCGGCTTGGTCAGTACGAGGTACTGGCGCAGCAGTCCGGGTTGGGTAGCGGCAAGGCTGGTCATAAGGCTATTTTAAACGCGCTGGCGATCAGGTGGCCGACGGGGCGCGCCCGGCGGTGGACAGGCGCACCAGCATGACGACGCAGGCCAGGGTCAGGCCGGCCGCCCCGCCGTTGTGCAGCACGGCGATCAGCAGCGGCCACTGGAAGAAAATGGTGGTCAGGCCGGTAAACAGCTGCGCCGCCAGCAGCGCCAGGGCCAGGGTGGCCGGCCCGCGCAGCCCGGGCACGGCGCGCAGGCGCGCGGCCAGCACGCCCAGGTAGACCAGCACGATGAAGGCGAAATTGCGGTGCACCCAATGGATGGCCGTCAGGGCATTCTGCGAAATCATTTCTCCCGAGGGCAGCTCGCCCAGCCCGCGGATGACGGAAAACCCGCTGTGGAAATCCATGTCGGGCAGCCACTGGCCATGGCAGGTGGGAAAGTCCAGGCAGGCCAGCGCTGCGTAGTTGGTGCTGACCCAGCCGCCCAGCGTAATCTGCACCAGCAGCAGCACCATGCCCGCCACCAGCCAGGGCCGCCAGCGCGCCGCATGGGGCGGCAGCGCCAGGTGCGGGCGTTCGCGCGCCGACAGCCAGGTCATCAGCGCCAGCACCGACAGGCCGAACACCAGGTGCGCGGTGACCACGGCGGGCATCAGCCGGTGCGTGACCGTCCAGGCGCCGAAGGCGCCCTGCACGCACACGGCCACCAGCGCCGTGACCGCCAGCGCGGGCGAGCGGCCCAGTTCGCGGCGGTAGCGCCAGGCCATGAACACGATGGCGATGATCAGCATGCCCAGCAAAGCGCCGACGTAGCGGTGGATCATTTCGATCCAGGCCTTCGACAGGGTGACCGGCCCGAACGGCATGGCCTGCGATGCCTGGTGGATGTCGGCCATGGCGCCCAGCGGCGTGGCATTGCCATAGCAGCCCGGCCAGTCGGGGCAGCCCAGCCCGGAATCGGTCAGGCGCACGAAGGCGCCGAACATGATCAGGTCCAGCGTCAGGAACCAGGTAAAGAAAACCAGCTTGCGGTAGCGTTGCTTGATGCGTTCCATGGTCAGCCGATGCGCGAGTTGTAGACCAGCTTGCTGATGTCTTTGCGCACCTTGACGCCATCGGCGTTGGCGGGGAACTGCAGCATAAGGTTGCCCAGCGGATCGATGACCCAGATGGGGTCGAGCAGGCCGGGCTCGCCGGCCGCGGAATCGCGCGCCAGCAGGAAGCGCGCCAGCTGCTCGGGCCGCGCGCGCACCATTACCGTGCCCCGGTAGGCCTCGAGCACCTTGGCGGGCACCTCGGCGTCGTCGGTAATGAACCAGACGCGCGCCAGGCGATCGACGTTCTTGCCCTGGCTGGCATGCGAGTTGCGCGTGATGAACAGCTTGCGCGCGCAGGACTCGGGGCAGGCGGCCTCGCCCACGCTGAGCAGCAGCCACTTGCCCTGCAGGCTTTGCAGGTCGAAAGGCTGGCCGTCCAGCGTGGTCAGCTGCAGGTCCTGGGCGGGCGGGATGGGGCGCTGCGGATCGATCAGGGTGCCGTAGTTGCTGGACTCGTCGGGCCACCACTGCGGGTTGTTGTACAGCACGAAGGCGGCCAGGATGGGCGCCAGGGTGCACAGGAACACCAGCACCAGCGGCGTCAGCGACCGCTTCTTGGCAGGGACGGGAGTGGGGGTTTCGCGAGCCACGGTTGTTTTCCTGAGTTTTTGTATGGTGAAGGTCAAGGCCGGGCCGTCCGGCGGCCGCGCCGCAGCCCCCGCCAGGCCACCACCAGCCAGGCAACGGCGGCGATGGCGGCAAACGAGAACCACTGCAGGGCGTAGCCCTGGTTCTGGCTGTAGTCCACCGACGGCTGCGGCCAGTCGCGCACCAGCGCGTCGTCGCCGCGTGTCTGCATCAGCACCGCCGGCAGCAGCGCCAGGCCGGTGGCCCGCGCGTAGGCCGGCAGTTCCAGGTTCTGCACTTGCGGCACGGCGCCGCCGGCCACCGGCAGTGTAGCGGGCAACTGCCCCTGCGCCGCGCCGCCGAACGACCACAACTCGAACAGGCGCGGCACGCGCGCCGCCAGCTCGCCGGCCACGCTGCGCGGGCCGGCCGGCGCGGCGGGCGGTGTCGGGGCCGGCTGGCCGGGCCGCGCGCGCGGCAGCCAGCCGCGCAGCACCAGCACCGCGCTGCGGCTGGCCGGATCCAGCAGCAGCGGGGTGGCCAGCCAATAGCCGGGCTTGCCGTCCTGGTTGCGGTTGTCCAGCAGTACGCTGTATTGGTTCAGCCATTGCCCATGGGCCTGCGCCGGGCGCCAGGCGCCCAGATCGCCGGGCGAGGTGGCGGGCGTCAACGCCAGCGGCGGCTGGGCGCGGCCGGCCTGGATGGCCGCCAGGATGGCCCGCCGCTCGTCGGCGCGCCGCAGCTGCCACGCGCCCAGCGAGGCCAGTATCGCGACGGCCACCCCCAGCAGCGCCAGGGCTGCCAAGGTACGGCGAACTGAATGAGCCATGTCTGCAATAATTCCGTTTTAACCGGAGGCCAAAATGCGCGTCATCGTCGGCCTGGCTTTCATCGGCATTCTGGCCAGCCTGGCATCCGCCCTGGTCTACCTGATGAGAGACAAGGGCACCACCAACCGGACGGTCAATGCGCTGACCGTGCGTATCGGGCTATCAGTAGCCCTGTTCCTGTTCGTTCTGCTGGCCCATCACCTGGGCTGGATAGAAAGTACAGGCATTAGATAGGAACCGGGCCGGCCGGTTCCGGCGCCGCTGGACGCAGCTGCCAGCGTACGATGCCTCGTGGCGGCGTTTAGAACACCGGCCCGCCTGAAGCGGGGACGCGCGGATCCGGCTTTGCCGGTCCGCAGCGTCGCCCCCTGGGGGGTAGCGCGCAGCGCTTCGGGGGGGATATTCCTAGAACCAATAGACGAACAGGTACAGGCCCAGCCAGACCACGTCGACAAAGTGCCAGTACCAGGCCGCGCCTTCGAAACCGAAATGGTGCTCGGCGGTGAAGTGGCCGCGCGCCAGGCGGATCAGGATGACCGTCAGCATGGTGGCGCCCATGATGACGTGAAAGCCGTGGAAGCCGGTCAGCATGTAGAACAGCGAACCGTACACGCCCGAGCTGAACTTCAGGTTCAGTTCGGTGATGGCGTGGTGGTATTCGTAAGCCTGGCAGGCCACGAAGATGAAGCCCAGCAGCACGGTGGCGGCCAGCCAGAACATGGTCTTGCCGCGGTGGTTCTCGCGCAGCGCGTGGTGGGCGATGGTCAGCGTCACGCCCGACGACAGCAGCAGCGCGGTGTTGATGGTGGGCAGCCAGAACGGGCCGACGGTCTGGAAGTGCTCGACCACGCCGGCGGGGCCGAAGTTGGGCCACACCGCCTGGAAGTCGGGCCACAGCAGCAGCTGGTGGTCCAGGTCGCCCAGCCACGGCGTGGTGATGGTGCGCACGTACCACAGCGCGCCGAAGAAGCCCGCGAAGAACATGACTTCGGAAAAGATGAACCAGCTCATGCCCCAGCGGTACGACAGGTCGATGCGCTTGCTGTTCAGGCCGGTTTCGGATTCGTGGATGGCGTCGCCAAACCAGAAATACAGCACGGTGATCAGGCCGAGGACGCCGACCAGCACCAGCCACTTGCCCCAGCTGACATCGTTGACCCAGGCGGCCGCGCCCAGGCCCATGGCCAGCAGGGCCACGGCAGTGCGCACGGGGTGGCCGGAGTCCGCCGGCACATAGTAGTACGGTGCCTCTTTACCTTGAACCGAGTGGCTTGCACTCATGGTCTTCTCCCTGGTACTGATTTGTTGAAATGCTTGCTGCTTACGTCAGGCTGGCCACGGCCCAGCGCACGACGAGCACCAGCACCGTCACGAAAATGACTCCGGCCAGCACGCCCGCCACGATCAGGTGCACGGGGTTGAGCTTGCCGGCGTCTTCTTCGTAGCCGGCGCCCCGGCGCACGCCGAACATGCCCCACAGCACCGCCTTGAGCGTCTGCAGGAAGTTCAGCTTGCGGCGCGAGGCGTCGCGAATATCGTGGGTCATGCCTTGCCCTACTTGACGGCCGTGCCGGTCAGGATGGCCGAGCCGCGGAAGAATGTCCAGGCGAACAGGGCAATGACGATTGCCAGCAGGATCAGCCCGACGGTCTTGTTGCGGCGGCGTTGTTCAGGGGTCATGACTAACGATTACTTTACCTGGTCTGCCGATTACTTCACTTCGGGCGGCGTGGTGAAGGTATGGAACGGCGCCGGCGACGGCACGGTCCATTCCAGCCCTTCGGCGCCTTCCCACGGCTTGGCGGCCGCCGTTGCACCCTTGCCGCGGTAGCACTGCACGATGACGTACAGGAACAGCAGCTGCGACAGGCCGAACCAGAACGCGCCGATGGTGGCCACCTGGTGGAAGGTGGTGAACTGCGCGGCGTAGTCGGCGTAGCGGCGCGGCATGCCGGCCAGGCCCAGGAAGTGCATGGGGAAGAACGTGACGTTGAATGACAGCATGGTCGACCAGAAATGCAGTTTGCCCAGCTTTTCGTTGTACATGCGGCCGGTCCATTTGGGCACCCAGTAGTAGGCGCCGCCGAACAGCGCGAACAGCGAGCCGGCCACCAGCACGTAGTGGAAGTGCGCCACTACGTAGTAGGTGTCGTGCACCTGGATGTCGATCGGGGCGATGGCCAGGATCAGGCCGGTGAAGCCGCCCATGGTGAACACGAAGATGAAGCCGATGGCGAACAGCATGGGGGTCTCGAAGGTCAGCGAGCCGCGCCACATGGTGGCCACCCAGTTGAATACCTTCACCCCGGTGGGGATGGAGATCAGCATGGTGGCGTACATGAAGTACAGCTGGCCGGCAACGGGCATGCCGGTGGCGAACATGTGGTGCGCCCACACGATGAACGACAGCACCGCGATGGCCGAGGTGGCGTACACCATGGACGCATAGCCGAACAGCTTCTTGCGGGAAAACGTGGGCACGATCATGGACACGATGCCGAAGGCCGGCAGGATCATGATGTAGACCTCGGGGTGCCCGAAGAACCAGAATACGTGCTGGTACATCACCGGGTCGCCGCCCAGGGCGGCATTGAAAAAGCCGGTGCCGAAGTGGCGGTCGGTGAGCACCATGGTGACCGCCGCGGCCAGCACCGGCATGACCGCCAGCAACAGGAAGGCGGTGATCAGCCAGGTCCAGCAGAACATCGACATTTTCATCATCGTCATGCCGGGCGCGCGCATGTTCAGGATGGTGACGATGATGTTGATGGCGCCCATGATGGACGAGGCGCCCATGATGTGGATGGCGAAGATGGCCAGGTCCATGCCCGGGCCCATTTGCGCCGACAGCGGGGCGTACAGGGTCCAGCCGGCCGCGGTGGCGCCGCCGGGCACGAAGAACGAGGCGGTCAGCATGATGGCCGCCATGGGCAGCAGCCAGAAGCTGAAGTTGTTCATGCGCGCGAAAGCCATGTCCGCCGCGCCGATCTGCATCGGGATCAGCCAGTTGGCGAAACCCACCAGCGAAGGCATGATCGCGCCGAAGATCATGATCAGGCCGTGCATGGTGGTGAACTGGTTGAACAGCTGCGGCTGGAAGAACTGCAGGCCGGGCTCGAACAGCTCGGTGCGCAGCAGCAGGGCCAGCGTGCCGCCTTCCAGCAGCATGATGAACGAGAAGATGAGGTACATCGTCCCGATATCTTTGTGGTTGGTGGCAAATAGCCAGCGACGCCAGCCGGTGGGCGTGGCGTGGTGGTCATCGTGCTCATGACCGTGGCTGTGGCCAGGCGACACGTGGTCTACAGTGACGCTGCTCATGATGGACTCCTTCCTGCTGTTTGCCGGCCTCGGTCCAGGAGGCCGGCAGGTGTGTCTCGACGTTACGGGTTCTGGTTACCGGAGCGGGCGGCGCGATCAGCGCGCGGCCACGACATCCTTCGGCTGTACCACGGGGTCTTGCCCCTTGCCCGCATTGCTCCAGGCGTGGCGCGTGTACGTAATGACCGAGGCGATCTCGACGTCGTTGAGCTGCCCGCCGAAGGCCGCCATGGCGGTGCCGGGCCGGCCGTGCAGCACGGTCTGTATTTGCGCGTCTTTCGGGCCCAGCACGGTCTTGTCGCCGTCGAGGGCGGGGAACGAACCCGGCACGCCCTTGCCGTTGGCCTGGTGACAGGCCACGCAGTTGGCGCCGAAGACCTTTTCGCCACGGGCGAGCAGTTCTTCTTTGGTCCATTCCTTGTTGGGATCGTCGGCGTTGGCCGCCATTTTCTTTTTCTGTTCGTCGACCCACTTGTCGTAGTCGGCCTGCGACTTCACTTCGACCACGATGGGCATGAAGGCGTGGTCTTTGCCGCACAGTTCGGCGCACTGGCCGCGGTAGGTGCCGGTTTTCTCGGCGCGGAACCAGGTGTCGCGCAGGAAGCCCGGGATGGCGTCCTGCTTGACGCCGAAGTCGGGCACCATCCACGAGTGGATGACGTCGGCCGCGGTAAGCACGATGCGGACTTTCTTGTCGACCGGCACCACCAGGTGGTTGTCGACTTCCATCAGGTAGAACTCGCCCTTGGGCTCGCGGCCTTCGATCTGGGCGCGCGGCGTGGCCAGCGTGGACAGGAACTTCACGCCGGCGGCGGGGCCGTCGAGGTATTCGTAGCCCCACTTCCACTGGTAGCCGGTGACCTTCACGGTGAGGTCGGCGCTGGAAGTGTCTTTCATGGCGACCACGGTCTTGGTGGCCGGCAGCGCCATGGCGATGACGATGATGAAGGGGATGACGGTCCAGGCGACTTCCACGCCCAGGTGCTCATGGAAGGTGGCGGCCTTGTGCCCGCGCGACTTCCGGTGCGCCCAGATGGAATAGAACATGACGCCGAACACGCCGATGAAGATCACGCCACAGATGATCAGCAGCAGCCAGTGCAGCCACATGACGTCGTGCGCGATCTGCGTGACGCCTTCGTGCAGATTGAGCTGATCGACTTTCGGGCCGCCGGGCATGTCTTGAACCTGCGCGTTGACGGCACTGCCCGAAAGCAATGCACAGGCGCCCAGTATCCCTCTCCACTTCTTCATGCTTACCTCGAAACACGGCGCGGGCGTTTCCACGCCTGCCAGCGGCAGGACAGGAATACACGCAATTTATTAGACGGCAGGTTCAAGCCCGACCTATGGCCGGTCTATCCCACTCGAATCACAAAGAAACCGCAGAATTATAGCGGACGCGCAACCCAATGTAATTTGGCCCTCTTGAATCGCGTCCGGATGCCCCCATTTGGCGGCGCCCAAAGGGCGCTGCACTAAAATCGCCGCCATGCCGAAGAAGCTTTCCCACGACGATCCGGCGCGCCTGGCCGCGCTGTACACGCAGCTGGCGCAGCGCGTGCAGGAACACCCGCCCGAACTCGCCCTGCCGCTGTACGTGGCCGACCGCTGCTGCGGCTGGGCCACCCATGCGGCCTGCGACGCGCTCGGCCGCCTGCCCCAGGTGCGCGTGCAGCCCGACGCGCTGCGCATCGGCACGGGGCTGGCGGCGGGGCCGCAGCTGGACGCGCTGCTGGCCAGCGTGGCGCGGGCGCTGCGCGATGCCGATTGCCTGCGCGGCTGGCGCGACGAACTGCTGGACGTGACTGCCGCCGACGAGCACCTGGGCGCCATCGAACGCGCCGCCATGCGTCCGCTGGGGCTGCTGACCCGGGCGGTGCACCTGAATGCCTGGACGCCCGACGGCCGGCTGTGGATCGCCCGCCGGGCGCTCAGCAAATCCACCGACCCCGGCATGTGGGACACCCTGGTGGGCGGCCTGGCCGGCAGCCGCGAAGACCTGGAACAGGCGCTGCTGCGCGAATGCGCCGAAGAAGCCGGACTGGAACCGGCGCAGCTGGCCGGCCGCTCGCCGCTGCGCACGATATTGCGCATGCACCGCCGCCTGCCCGAGGGCTACCAGGTAGAAGACTTGCTGACCAGCACCTGCGTGCTGCCGGCCGGCACGCAGCCGGCCAACCGCGACGGCGAGGTCATGGAAATCGCCCATGTCGCCGTCGGCGAAGCCGTGCGCCGCATCGACGAAGGCGAGTTCACCGTGGAAGCGGCGCTGGTGATCCTGGAAGACATCACGCAGCGCCGCGCGCGCGGCGAGATCTGACGGCGCGGGCGCGGCGGGTATCGCGGCGCGGCCAGGTGTCTGGCTCCGTAGGTGCCAGACACCTGGCCCGGCCCCGCCGCGCCAGCTTCGCCCCTCAGTGCGAATGGCGCGGGTCGCCGCGAGTCTCGACCACCCGCAGGTATAGCGTGGCCGGCTCCAGGCAGCCGCCGGTGGACAGCTGCCCCACCATCTGCCGGTAGATTTCCTGCCAGGGCGTCTGCGACGGCGGAATCGGCACGGGCTTGGCATTGGCCTTGCGCCGCGCCATTTCGCCGGCGTCCACCAGCAGGGTGACTGAACGCTGATTCAGGTCGACGCGCAGGCGGTCGCCGGTCTGCAGCAGGCTCAGGCCGCCCCCCACCGCCGCCTCGGGCGACATGTTCAGGATGGACGGGCTGGCCGACGTGCCGCTCTGGCGCCCGTCGCCCAGGCACGGCAGCGAATCGATGCCGCGCTTGAGCAGATGTGAGGGCGGCGCCATGTTCACCACCTCGGCGCTGCCCGGATAGCCCACGTCGCCGCAGCCGCGGATCACCAGAATGCAATGTTCGTCGATGTTCAAGGCCGGGTCTTCGATGCGGGCATGGTAGTCCTCGGGCCCGTCGAACACGATGGCGCGCGCCTCGAAGGCGTTTTCATCGCCCGGCGTTTCCAGGTACGACTGCCGGAACGCCTCGCCCACCACCGACATCTTCATGATGGCGCTGTCGAAGAAATTGCCCGACAGCACGATGAACCCGGCGCGATGCCGCAGCGGCGCTTGGTAGCTGCGGATCACGTCGCGGTCGTGGGCGGCCGAGGCCGCGGCGATGTCGCCCACGGTGCGGCCCGACACCGTCACACAGCCGCCGTGCAGGCGGCCCGCCGCGTGCAGTTCGTGCTGCACGGCCGGCACGCCGCCGGCGCGGTGGAAGCTTTCGCCCAGGTATTCGCCGGCCGGCACGCAATTCACCAGCAGCGGCACGTCTTCGCCCAGGCGCTGCCAGTCGTCCAGCGACAGCTCCACCCCGGCATGGCGCGCAATGGCGATCAGGTGCGGCGGGCAGTTGCTGGACGCGCCCAGGGCGGAGGCCACCACGATGGCGTTCTCGAAAGCCTGGCGGGTCAGGATGTGCGACGGACGTATGTCGTCGCGCACCATGTCGCAGATGCGCATGCCGGTGGCGTACGCCATCTGCCCGCGTTCGCGATACGGCGCCGGAATGCTGGCGCAGCCCGGCAGCGACATGCCCAGCGCCTCGGCCAGCGAGTTCATCGACAGGGCCGTGCCCATGGTGTTGCAGTGGCCCACCGACGGCGACGAGGCGGTGGCCAGCGTCATGAAGCCTTCGTAGTCGATCTTGCCCGCGGCCATCAGGTTGCGCGCGTGCCAGATCACGGTGCCCGACCCCACCCGCTTGCCCTCGTGCCAGCCGTCGAGCATGGGGCCGCCCGACAGCACGATGGCCGGAATGTCGACCGTGGCCGCGGCCATCAGGCAGGCCGGCGTGGTCTTGTCGCAGCCGGTGGTCAGCACCACGCCGTCCAGCGGATAGCCGTGCAGGATCTCGACCAGGCCCAGGTAGGCCAGGTTGCGGTCCAGGGCGGCGGTGGGCCGGCGGCCCTGCTCGGCCAGCGGATGCACCGGGAATTCCATGGGAATGCCGCCCGCGTCGCGGATGCCGGCCTTGATCCGGTCAGCCAGCTGCAGGTGGTGCCGGTTGCAGGGCGTCAGGTCGTTGCCGGTCTGGGCGATGCCGATGATCGGCCGGCCCGATTGCAGCTCGGCGCGCGTGATGCCGGAATTCAGGTAGCGCTCGACATAGATGGCGGTCATGTCGGCGTGGGAAGGGTCGTCGAACCATTTCTGGCTGCGCAACTTGCGGGGCGTGTGGGGCATGGCGATCACTACGATGCAACGGTGGGCGGTATGGCCGGGCCCGCGCGGGCCCGGCCTGGCGCGCGATCAGCCGCGCGCTTTCTGGATTTCGTCTTGCAGCTCTTTGACCAAGTCCGGGCCCAGTTCCTGGGTGTACTTGTCCACAACGGGCTGCACCTTCTGGCGCATGCGGGCGATTTCCTCGTCGGACACGACATTGATCTTCATGCCGTGCTCTTTGAGGGTGTCCATCGCCTTCTTGGAATCGGCGCGGCTGTCTTTGCGCTCGAAGTCGCGCGAGGCCACGGCGGCCTGGCGGATCAGCTTCTGCTCGTCGGGCGAGAGCGTGTCCCACCATTTCTTGGACGCCAGCACCACCCAGGGGGTGTACACGTGGCGCGTAATGGTCAGGTACGGCTGCACTTCATAGAATTTACTACTTTGGATGGTGGTCACGGGATTTTCCTGGCCATCCACCGTGCGGGTTTCCAGCGCCGTGAACAGTTCCGAGAACGGCATGGGCACGGCATTTGCGCCCAGGGCGTTGAACACGCCCAGGGCCACCTGGTTCTGCATCACGCGCAGCTTGATGCCTTCCAGGTCTTCGGCCTTGACCACCGGGTGCTTGGAATTGGTCAGGTTGCGGAAACCGTTTTCCCAGTACACCAGGCCCACCAGGCCCTTGGCTTCCAGCTTCTTCAGCAGGCTCTCGCCCAGCTGGCCGTCGAGCACCGCATCGGCCTCGCGGTCGCTATTGAACAGGAACGGCAGGTCGAACACGCCGAATTCCTTCACCATGGTGGCCAGCGGCGCGGTCGAGCCCACCATCATTTCCTGCACGCCGCCGACCAGCGCGCTTTGCATCTGCTCGTCCGAACCCAGGCTGGCCGAACCGAACGTCTTCATCTTCATCTTGCCGCCGCTGAGTTTTTCCAGCTCTTGCGCCAGCTGGCGCGCGGCGCGGCCCTGCACGCTGTCGTCGTTCAGGCCGTAGCCGAAGCGGATCAGGCGCGGCTTGATGTCCTGGGCGCCGGCCACGCCGGCGGCCGCGCAGGACACGGCCAGGGTGACGGCCAGCAGGGTGTACTTGCAGGTCTTGAACATGGTGTTGCTCCTCCTTGGTTGCTGAATGGCGCAGGCGGCGGTCGCTGCCGTTTCAATAGAGCCAGCGCGCGGGTACGGTGATCAGCTGCGGGAAGATCACCAGAATGACGATCAGGGCCGTATAGGCGGCCACGTAGCGCCACACGCCCCTGCAGATGGTTTCCATGTTGATGCGCGCCACGCCGCACACCACGTTGAGCACGGTGCCTACCGGCGGCGTCAGCAGACCCACGCAGCCCACCAGCACGAACATCACCCCGAAATACACCGGGTCGATGCCCGCCTTGGTGATCACCGGCATCAGCACCGGCGCCAGGATCAGGATGGTGGGCGTCAGGTCCATGACGGTGCCGATCAGGGTCAGCAGCACCATCAGCGAGAACATCAGCATCCTGGGCTGGTCCAGCACCGGGGTCAGCAGGTTGATCAGGTCCTGCGGCATGTCGGCCAGGGTGATCATGTACGACGACACCATGGCCGCGGCCACCAGGAACATCACGACGGCCGTGGTGCGCGCCGCATTGATGAACAGGCGGCCCAGGTCGCGCACGGTGATCTCGCGGTAGACGAACAGGCTGACCGCCAGCGCATACACGGCGGCCACCACCGCGGCCTCGGTGGGCGTGAAAATGCCGCCGCGCAGGCCGCCGATGATGATCACGGGCAGCATCAGCGCCCACACCGCCTGGCGCAGCGCGCGCAGGCGGGCGCCCCAGGATTCGCGCGGCGTGGGCGTCAGCGCGCCATGCTTGCGCGCCACCCAGGTCCACACGGCCACCAGGGTCAGGCCCATCAGCAGGCCGGGCGCGATGCCGGCGAAGAACAGCTTGGTAATGGACACATTGGTGGCCACGCCGAAGATGATGAACGAGATCGACGGCGGGATGATGGGCGCCACGATGCCGCCGGCGGCGATCAGGCCCGAGGCCTGTTCGGCGCTGTAGCCCTTGTCGCGCAGCATGGGGATCAGCAGCGTGCCCAGCGCGGCCGCGTCGGCCACGGCCGAGCCCGACAGCGCCGCCAGCAGCACGCTGGCGAAGATGGCCACGTAGCCCAGGCCGCCGCGGATGTGGCCCACGAACATGCTGGCCAGGTCGACAATGCGGCGCGACAGGCCGCCGGCGTTCATGACTTCGCCGGCCAGCATGAACAGCGGCACGGCCATCAGCGTGAAGCTGTTGGCGCCCGACAGCATGTTCTGCGCAAGTATCTGGGAATCGAAGAAATTCAGCTGGAACATCAGGGCGACCGCGCTGAGCAGCAGCGCGAACGCGATCGGCATGCCCAGGGCGATCAGCCCCAGCAGCACCGCCAGGAATAGGGTCAGGGTCATGGTCAGGCAGGCGTAGGAAGCGGATCGGCGCTCAGGCGAGCGGGTCTTCGGGGCTGGCGTCCAGCGGCGGCTCGCCGCCGGCCAGCACGCGGGCCAGGTCGACGAGCACCAGCAGCCCCATCGCCACGGCGGCGTACAGCACGGCCGCGTCGAACACGGCCATGGGCAGTCCGGTAACGGGCAGGCGGGTATCCAGGCCGATCACGGTCTGTTTCCAGCTGCCGTCGGCCATCAGCCACAGCACCCACAGCGTCAGCAGCTGGCAGGCAATGTGGGTAAGCTTGCGCGCCCCGGGCCCGAAACGCTGCACCAGCATGGTCACGCCGATGTGCTGGTGCTCGCGCAGCGCCAGCACCGAACCCAGGAAGATCAGCCACACGAACGCCAGCCGCGACAGTTCGTCAGACACGTTGATGCCGGAATTGAACAGGTAGCGCAGCGCGACATTGCCGAACAGCAACACCACCATGACGGCCAGGCAGGCCACCATCAGCCAGGTCTGGAGCCGGCTGCAGGCGTCGGCGGCACGCGCCAGCCACGCACGCGCGCCCTGGGCAGGGCGCTGGGGAGCAGGCTGCATATCTTGTCTCCGATTGATCTTTTTTAAATGTTGTGCGATGTTAGCGCTAACATATGGCGACTGTAAAGCCCTTCCGGCAGACTACGCAATTTCCCTGACACCTATTCGACATGTCGGCACGCAAGCCCCGCAGTACCCGTGATGGCCGCGTCACCATGCAGCAGGTGGCGCGCCGCGCCGGCGTCAGCGCCATCACCGTGTCGCGCGCGCTGCGGCTGCCCGACAAGGTGGCGCCCGCGCTGCGCGAACGCATCCTGCGCATCTGCCACGAGCTCGGCTATGTGCCCAACCATGCCGCCAGCGCCCTGGCCTCGTCGCGCTCGCGCATCGTGGTGGCGCTGATTCCTTCGCTGAGCAATGTGGTGTTCGTGGACATCATCGCCGGCATCAAAGAAACCCTGGACGCCCAGGGCTACCACATGCTGGTGGGGGTCACCGGGTATTCGCTGGACGCCGAAGAAGCCCAGCTGCGCACCTATCTGCAGCATTCGCCCGACGGGGTCATCCTGACCGGCATCGACCACAACCCCGGGGTTTGGCAGCTGCTGCGCACGGCCGCCATTCCGGCCGTGCACACCATCGAGACCCTGCCGGCCGAATCCCCCGATCTCAGCGTGGGCTTCTCGCAGTTCGATTCGGGGCTGGCCGCCTGCCGCCACCTGGCCGAACGCGGCTACCGCCGCATCGGCATCGTGGGCGCCCAGCTCGACCCGCGCTCGCTGCGGCGCTGCGAAGGCGGCCGCCAGGCACTGCGCGAGGCGGGCCTGTACGACCCGGCGCTGGAAATCATGACGCCGCAGAAATCCTCCATCGGGCTGGGCGCGGAACTGCTCGACCAGGTGCTCGACAGCCACCCCGATTGCGACGGGCTGTTTTTCTGCAACGACGACCTGGCGCAAGGGGCCGTGTTCCAGTGCGCGCGGCGCGGCATCGCCGTGCCCGGGCGCATGGGGCTGGTGGGGTTCCATGATTTCGCCGGCACGGCCTGGACCACGCCGCCGCTGTCCTCCATTGCCACGCCGCGCTACCAGATCGGCCTGACGGCAGCCGACCTGCTGCTGCAGCAAATGGCCGGCCAGCCGCCGGCGCAGCGCCACGTCGACCTGGGCTTCAACCTGGTGCGGCGCGAAACCACCTGACCGGCGGGCGGCCCCGCCCGATCACGCGTCGGCGGGAGCGGCGCCGGCCGCCGGCGGGCCGGGCGGCGCGGGCGGCGTGGTGGTGCCGGTTTGCGAAAACTGCTTCCATACCTCGATGGCGCGCAGCCGCTGCTTGGCCACGACCTGAATGCGCTCGCGCAGGTTCGGGTCGCGCGCCAGCAGCGCCTCGAAGTCGCGCAGCGACAGCATCAGCAGTTTGCTGTAGCCCAGCGAATGCACATCCGGGTTGATCTGCTGTTCGCCCAGCAGCGCCAGCTCGCCGAAGAATTCGCCGCTGCCCAGCTCGATGGCGGTGCCGTCGGGCAACTGCACCGACACGGCGCCCGATGCCACGAAGCACATTTCCTGTCCGTGCCGGCCGCGCGTCAGCACCGGCTGGTCGGGCAGCGCCAGGCGCGGCTTGAGCAGCTTGCTGATGGCGCGCAGCGAATCCGCGCTCAGGCCTTCGAACAGCGGCACGCGGGTGATCAGCTCGGCCGCGCCCAGCTCCATGTCCAGCGGCGGATGGCGGTCGATGTGGCGCCAGCGGCTTTTCAGCTGTCCCATCAGGTCGGCGTAGACCTCGCCGCTGATCAGCGACTGCTCCAGCATGTCGTGGTAGCGGATGCGTTCGAGTTCGCGCGCGGTGCGGCCCAGGTGGCTTTCCTGCAGCCACAATGAATACGACGGATATTGCAGGTTGAGCGCCTGCAGGGCGTGTTCGATCAGGTCCAGGCGGCGCTGGTGCGCGGCCACGATCTGCTGGGCCGCGGCCTCGCCCAGCAGCGGCGCGATCTGTTCGCGCGCGAACGAGATCAGGCGCTGCGCCACCGAACGCTTGGTCATCAGGTTGGCGAAGCGCTGCCCCAGTTCGCGCGCCAGCCAGCCCTGGAAGCCGAACATATAGTGCATGCGCAGCGCCAGCCGGAAGGCTTTCGAATGGCGCACGTCGGCTTCGATGCCGCGCTCGAAGCCGGCCAGGCCGCCGGTGCGCACGGCGTCTTCCAGGCGTTCGGAACGCGCCAGCAGCGATTCGGCCATGCGCCAGTCAACGATCTGCGCCTTCAGGATGCCGAAAAACATTTCCTGTTCGCGCTGCGCCACGATGGCCAGGCCCACCGCCACGCGCTGCTCGTCGGTCATCTGGCCGAGCTGGCTGTCATGCACGCTGGCCAGGCTGCCGTCGAACACCGCGTGGATGCGCTCGCTGGCCTCGGCACTGATGTGGTCGGCCTTGGCCACTTCGTCGGTCTTGTCCTGCAGGTCTTCCAGGGCCACCACCAGCGCCTGGTTGCGTATCGTGCGCTCCACGGGCGACAGCTGGTTCAGGCCCAGCATGCGGATCAGGGGCCGCAGGGTGATGCCGTTGATGAACAGCGTGGCCAGCACGTAGCCGGTGGTGACCACGGCAATGAACTGGCGCGCCTCTTCCGGCACCGCATCCTGCTCGGTCACGGCCAGCGCCAGGGCCAGCGACACGGCGCCCCGCAGGCCGCCCCACAGCATCACGGTCTTGTAGGGGGTGCTGACCTTGGTGCCCAGGGGCGTCAGCCCCAGCAGCGGCAGCAGGCCGAACACCACGATGGCGCGGGCCGCCAGCGTTACCACGAACACCACGGCCACCAGCAGCAGTTCCTCGGGGTCGGCGGCCGCCATCAGCTTCGGTATCAGCATGGCCGCGAACAGGAAGATGAGCGAATTGGCCCAGAATCCGAACTGTTCCCACGAACTTGCCAGGTGCTCGAAAGTGACCGGCGACATGCGCGTGCGCCCGGCCGAGCCCACCACCAGGCCGGCAATGACGGTGGCCACCACGCCCGATACGCCCAGGTAGTGTTCCGAAATGAAGAACGACAGGTAGGCCAGCGTCAGCGTCAGCGTGATCTCGGCGGTGGGAAAGCCGCGCAGCCAGGCGAACAGCACGCACGCGCCGCGCCCCATGACGTAGCCCGCGATGCCGCCGCCCACGAAATGGAAAACGAAATCGTTGAACACGCCGCCCACCGACAGCGTGCCCTTGCCCCCCAGCACCGCCAGCAGCACGGAATACAGGGCGATCGACGCCGCGTCGTTGAACAGGCTTTCGCCTTCGACCAGCGTGGTCAGGCGCCGGGGCGCGCCCACTTCGCGAAAGATGCCCACCACCGCCACCGGATCCGTGGTGGCCACGATGGCGCCCAGCAGCAGGCAGGCCACCAGTCCGTACGACGACACGGCGCTGACCGCGAAGCCCACCACCACGGTGCACACCACCACCGCCACGATGGCCATCATCAGGATGGGGCCGATGTCGTCCATCAGCCGCCGCACGTTCATGGCCAATGCGGTTTCGAACAGCAGCACCGGCAGGAACACCATCAGGAAGGTTTCTGACGAAATCTCGAAGCGTTCGATGGTGTCGAACAAGTCGCCCAGCACCGGCGGCGCCCAGCCATGCAGGTGCAGGCCAATGCCCAGCAGGCAGCCCACGATGGCCAGCAGCACCGAATAGGGAAGCTTGACCCGTCCAGCAAGCGGCGGCATGAAGCACACCAGCGTCAGCAGGCCGGACAGGCCAAATACGATGAAACCAATATCCATGAAGTGCGATCAGATGAAGCACGCGAGTACGGAACGCCAAGAATAGCGTTTTTGCCGACAGGCCGAGACATCCACGTTTCGTTACGCGTCCCCGGCCGCGCGATGCCCGGCCCCGGCGCTTTTTTGGGTAAGGTACTGACGTTTCAGCTATGCGGGAGAGCCCTTTGCCGGCCTCGAATTCCAGCGCCGGCCGCGCCGACGCACCGATCCTGGTGGTTCAGCTCACCGACACGCACCTGCTGGCCGAGCCGGAAAGCGTGATGTGCCACGTGAACACCGACGCCAGCCTGCGCGCCGTTCTGGACCAGGTGCGCGCCAATGGCCACCGGCCCGACCTGCTGCTGGCCACGGGCGACCTGTCGCAGGACGGCTCGCCGGCTTCTTACCAGCGGCTGCGCCATTTGCTGGAACAGACCGACTGGCCGGTGCGCTGCCTGCCCGGCAACCACGACGACCCGCACGCGCTGCGCCACGCCCTGGGGCTGTGGACGCAGCCGGTCACCGACATCGGCGCCTGGCGCATCATCCTGCTGGATTCCAGCGTGCCGGGCTCGAACGGCGGCCACATTGACGATGCGCAGTTCGAGTTGCTGGAACGCGCGGCCGCCCTGGCGGGCGACCGCCACATTCTGGTCGCGCTGCATCACAACCCGGTGCAGATGGACAGCAAGTGGCATGACGACATGATGGTCGACAATGCCCAGGCTCTGTTCCAGCAGCTGGCCTGCCTGCCGCGCACGCGGGTGCTGTTGTGGGGCCATGTACACCAGGCGTTCGACCGCCGCCGCCACCATCTGCGCATGCTGGCCACGCCGTCGACCTGTTTCCAGTTCGCCATCCGCGACGGCCGGCACGTGCTGGACGAGGCCGCCCCGGGCTACCGCTGGCTGAAGCTGTATCGCGATGGTTCGCTGGCGACCGGCGTGCGCCGCGTCGATGCGGTCACGTGGCGCGAAGCGCAGGCGGCCTGAGGGCCGGGCCGCGGCGCGCGGGCCGGAAGCCGCCGGCGCCGCAAAAACGACGGGCAAAAAAAATGGGGCACCGATATGCAAGGTGCCCCGCAAGCATCCGTTTCATAGGGGAGGGGAAAGAGGAGAAGCCGAAACGGATGACAAGACTGCGTACCGGGTACCGGTAATGCGGTCTACAAGTGTTAGGCGCCCGGGCGAAGATTAAGTTTCCAGGCCTGTGGAATTGGGCGGCGCGAATTTGAATCAGGATGTTACCGCGCCGCCGGGCACGATCAGGCGGGCGCCAGCGCGCCGCGCATTTTCTTCAGGGCCGCGGATTCGATCTGGCGGATGCGCTCGGCCGAGACGCCGAATTCCTGGGCCAGTTCCTGCAGCGTGATGCCGCCGTCGTCTTGCAGCCAGCGGGCTTCGATGATGCGGCGCGAACGCGGATCGAGCGCCTGCAGGGCGTGGGCCAGGCCGGCGCCCTGCAGTTCGTCGTGGTCGCGCCGGTCGAGCACGCGGGTGGGTTCCTGGCGGCCTTCGTCGGACAGGTAGGCGATGGGGGCAAAGGCCTCGTCGTCGTCGTCCTGCTTTTCCAGCGACAGGTCGCGGCCGGACAGGCGCACTTCCATTTCGCTGACGTCTTCGCGCCGCACGTTCAGTTCCTGGGCGATGCGGTCGACCTGTTCGGGGTCGAGCGTCTGGCCGTCGGGCCGCATGCTGCGCAGGTTGAAGAACAGCTTGCGCTGCGCCTTGGTGGTAGCCACCTTGACCATGCGCCAGTTGCGGATGATGAATTCGTGGATTTCGGCCTTGATCCAGTGCACGGCGAACGACACCAGGCGCACGCCACGTTCGGGATCGAAGCGCTTGACGGCTTTCATCAGGCCGACATTGCCTTCCTGGATGAGGTCGGCATGGGGCAGGCCGTAGCCGAGGTATTGGCGGGCCACCGACACCACCAGGCGCAGGTGCGACAGCACCAGTTCGCGGGCGGCGTCGAGGTCGTCGCGGTCGCGCAGGCGGCGGCCCAGTTCGGTTTCACGCTCGGCCGTCAGCACCGGCAGGCGGTTGACGGCCGAAATGTAGGCTTCAATAGTGCCAAGCGAGCCTGGATTGGCGATGGCCAACGCCAGGGCGTTGCCGGACAGGGCCAACGAGCTGCTGGGTTGTTTCATGGCGACGGTCTCCAGGAAAGGGGGAATGACGGTATTGGATTGATGTTAGCACTCTCTATATACGAGTGCTAATTCGACTGCTGCAACGCATCAGAGTTCCCCGGGGCCGGGCCTTAGTGCGTCCCCATTAGTTCACCGCGGCGGCCGGGGCGCCGCCGTGCCTGGCACGCGGCTTGCCGCGCGGCGGCTTCCGGGCCTTGCGCCCTGCCATCCAAGGAGCCTGCATGAGTGCATTCGCCAAAGCCACCCGCGCCCGGGCCCAGGGCGATGACGTAGTCTTCGAACTGGAGACCGGCGGCGTCACCCGGCCGTTCGAGATCTCCGGAGATGCGCTGCGCCGCTATTTCGGCGCTGCCGACGGCACCGGCAGCGAACTGCTGCGCGCCTTCGAGCATGCCGAGGAAAAAATCCAGGCACTTGCAAAAAAGACGCAATGGGTGCCCTCGGACGGCCCCATCAAGCTGGGCGCCGGGGATTTCGACGATGGCTGAGGCCGCCCCCGCTACCAGCCGGCGCGGCGCAGCGCCTCTTCGGTGGCCTGTCCGTCGGGGCGGATGACGACCGCGCCGCGCGCGTCCATGAACACGGTATAGCGCGCGCCGTCCAGCATGGGCATGTAGGCCGCGCTGCCGTACTGCACGTCGACAAAGGGCAGCCAGTTGGGAAACACCCGTTTCAGGACGGCCAGGTCGGGCACCGGCCAGTCGCTCAGCGCATGCACGCTGCGCGGTTCGCTTTGTTCGCGCGCCACGTCGCTGTAGCGGCCCGATACCCGCTCGAACGCGTACAGCGGCGGCACCCCGGCCAGCAGCGCGGGCAGGCGCCAGCGCACCACTTTGGCATCGATTTGCCACTGGTCGCCCGCCAAGGGATACATGCGCGGCGCCGCCCCGGGGGGCGCCTGGGCCGTCAGCAGGAACCGGCCCGGCGCCTGCTCGTGGATCTGCACGCTGGCCACCGGCGCGTCGATGGTCAGGCGCAGGAACTGCACCAGGGTCAGCGCCAGCATGGCCGACACGCCCGCCAGGGCGATCAGCAGGGCGCCGCACAGGCGCCGCACAGGCCGCAGCCGGAACACCCGCCGCCCGGCGGCATCGCGCGGCCCGCCCCGGCCGAACAACAGCGCCAGGCCGGGCAGCAGCACCACCAGGGCCGCCAGGGCCATCCAGACAAAGGGGGCGAAACCGTTGATCACTGGGCGATCCTCATGGATGCGGGCGCCGGCCGGGTGCCGCGGCGCCCCTAAAGTTGATCGGCGTGGAAACGAAGATGGTCGTGCATGAACGTGGCGATGAAGTAGTAGCCGTGGTCGTAGTCGGCGTGGCGGCGCAGCGTCAGGGGCTGGCCGGCCTGCCGGCAGGCCTGTTCGAAGGCTTCGGGGTACAGCTGCTCGGCCAGAAAGCCGTCGGCCAGGCCCTGGTCGACCAGGATGCCGCGCGGAAACGGCTGCCGCGCGCGGGCCATGAGCTCGCTGGCGTCATGGGCCTTCCAGGCTTCGGTATCGGCCCCCAGGTAGCCGTTGAAGGCCTTCTGCCCCCACGGGCAGCGCATGGGCGCCGCAATGGGCGCAAAAGCCGACACCGAGCGGAATTTCCGCGGATGGCGCAGCGCCAGCACCAGCGCGCCGTGCCCGCCCATCGAATGGCCGAAGATGCCGGTGCGCTGCGCGTCGCCGGGCAGCTGGCTGGTGGCGATGCCGTACAGTTCGTCGGCCACATAGCTTTCCATGCGGTAATGGGCGCGCCACGGCTCGGCGGTGGCGTCCAGGTAGAAGCCCGCGCCGGTGCCGAAATCCCAGTCCTGGTCTTCGCCGGCGATGCCCGCGCCGCGCGGGCTGGTGTCGGGCGCCACCAGCATCAGGCCGAGTTCGGCGGCCAGCCGCTGCGCCCCGCCCTTGATCATGAAGGTTTCTTCGGTGCTGGTCAGGCCGGCCAGGTAGAACAGGACCGGCACGCGGCCCTGCCCGGCCTGCGGCGGCACATACACCGAGAACCGCATGGGCAGGCCGATCTGCGCCGAGGCATGGCGATAGTAGCGTTGCCAGCCGCCGAAACAGCGGTGCTGCGAAATCAGTTCCAGGTCTGCCATGCTTGCTTCCTTGCTCATGGGCTGCGGCGCGCTCAGTACAGCACCACCGAACGGATCGATTCGCCGCGCTTCATCAGGTCGAAGCCTTCGTTGATGCGTTCGAGCGGCAGGGTGTGGGTAATGAGGTCGTCGATATTGATCTTGCCTTCCATGTACCAGTCGACGATCTTGGGCACATCGGTGCGGCCGCGCGCGCCGCCGAAGGCCGAACCCTTCCATTGGCGGCCGGTCACCAGCTGGAATGGCCGGGTGCTGATCTCGGCGCCGGCCTCGGCCACGCCAATAATGATGGACTGGCCCCAGCCCTTGTGGCAGCACTCGAGCGCCTGGCGCATGACCTGCGTATTGCCGATGCATTCGAACGAGTAATCGGCCCCACCGTCCGTCAGCTGGACAATATGGTCAACCACGTTGTCGACCTCTTTGGGGTTGACGAAATGGGTCATGCCGAACTTGCGGGCCATGGCCTCGCGCTCGGGGTTCAGGTCGACGCCGATGATCTTGTCGGCGCCCACCATCCGGGCGCCCTGGATCACGTTCAGGCCGATGCCGCCCAGGCCGAACACCACCACGTTGGCGCCCGCCTCGACCTTGGCGGTGTACACCACGGCGCCCACGCCCGTGGTCACGCCGCAGCCGATGTAGCAGATCTTGTCGAAGGGGGCGTCTTCGCGCACCTTGGCCACGGCGATCTCGGGCACCACGATGTGGTTGGCGAAGGTGGACGTGCCCATGTAGTGGAACAGCGGCTTGCCGTCGAGCGAAAAGCGCGAGGTGGCATCCGGCATCAGGCCCTTGCCCTGGGTGGCGCGAATGGCCTGGCACAGGTTGGTCTTGCGCGACAGGCAGAACTTGCACTGGCGGCATTCAGGCGTATACAGGGGAATGACGTGGTCGCCCTTTTTCAGGGACGTAACGCCAGCCCCCACGTCCACCACGATGCCCGCGCCCTCGTGGCCCAGGATGGCCGGGAACAGGCCTTCCGGGTCGGCGCCCGACAGGGTGTAGTAATCGGTGTGACAGATGCCGGTGGCTTTCACTTCGATCAGTACTTCGCCGGCGCGCGGGCCTTCCAGGTCGACTTCTTCGATGGTGAGCGGGGCTCCGGCTTTCCAGGCGACGGCGGCTTTGGTCTTCATGCGAGGCTCCTGTCCAGGTATTTCCGCAACTGCTGCGTTTCAACGCCCGATGTTAACCTGCACAGGCGCACCGGCTTGCGGGGGTTGGGTGCAAATGTTTGCTGGCGGTGCTTGACCCCTCGACGGTTATGGCACTATTTATATATAGTTGATCGACCCTAACGTTCTTTCGGCCGCGCACGCCCCCAAACCCTATGGCCCGTCTGCCCCGTTTGTACGCCCCCGGGCTGCCCCAGCTGGTGCAGGCCAACTTCGTCCAGCCGCTGGCCGCCCCGTCGCAGCCGGCGCCGCAAGACGTCCTGAACCAGCTGGCGGCCTGGCTGGGCGATTCCGCCCAACGGCATCGCGTCGCGGTGCACGGCTGGGTGCTGGCCAACGACCGCATCCTGCTGCTGGCCACGCCCGCCGACGAAGAAGGCCTGCCGCGCCTGATGCAGACGCTGGGCCGCAACCTGGCGGCCCGCCTGCGCGGGGGCCGCGTGTTCGCCGGGCGCTACCGCTCGGCCCTGCTGGAACCCGGCGTATGGGTGCTGCCCGCGCTGGTCTGGCTGGAAACCTATCCGGTGCGCAGCGGCAGCGCCCACGATCCCGATTCCTGGCCCTGGTCGTCGGCCGGCAGCCATACCGGCAATACCGCCGCCGCCACGCCGCCTTCGCCCTGGCAGTCCGACCACGCCGATTACTGGGCCTGCGGCAATACGCCGTTCGACCGGCAGGCCAATTACCGGCGCCGCCTGCAAGAGGGCCTGTCGCGCGAACAAAGCCAGCGCATCGACCAGGCTGTGTCCGGCCAGTGGGCGCTGGGCGGCCCCAACTTCATCGCCAGCCTGGCCCATACCGCCAGCCGCCGCGTGGCGCCCGGCCAGCGCGGCCGCCCCCGCAAGAAGCCGGCCGAGGCCACCGGCCCCGGCGGCAACGGCACCCCCAGCACCTGATTTTTGCAGCGCACCATTCAGGTGTCAGGCTCCGCCAGGTGCCTGACTCCGCTGTATGCCGCAGTCGTCTCAGTCGTACGGTGTCAGGCGCCTGGCGGAGCCTGACACCTGAGTTGCCTGTGCGCATGCCGCGCATTCACTACAAAATTATGGGGACAAAACATCGGCTTTCACGGTTGAAACCCAGTGGAATTCACTACGATGGTTTTACCCTTCCATTCAACCCATTGATTTGGATGAAATAATAATACGTCCCTTTATATTTACATCAGAGACTTGATACTTATTATTAAGGGACACACCCTATTTATTCTTATTGCGCCCCCTGCCGTGCCGCAGTATCGTCGTGCCCTTGCACTGCAACATTCCGACGCAGATCCCTGCGGAGCGCGCCATGTCACCTACTTCCCAAGATACTTCCTGTCGCCCGGCGGAAACGCCCATCGATGCCCGCCGCATCGGCATTCCGGCGCCGCAGGGCCTGTACAGTCCCGAGCACGAACATGACGCCTGTGGCGTCGGTTTCGTCGCCCATATCAAGGGGCGCAAAAGCCACGCCATCATCCAGCAGGGCCTGAAGATCCTGGAAAACCTCGACCACCGCGGCGCGGTGGGGGCCGACAAGCTCATGGGCGACGGCGCGGGCATCCTGATCCAGATCCCCGACGCGCTGTACCGCGACGAAATGGGCCAGCAGGGCGTGGTGCTGCCGCCGCCGGGCGAATACGGCGTGGCCATGGTGTTCCTGCCCAAGGAAACGGCCTCGCGCCTGGCCTGCGAACAGGAACTCGAGCGCGCCGTGCGGGCCGAGGGCCAGATCGTGCTGGGCTGGCGCGACGTGCCGGTGGATGTCGACATGCCCATGTCGCCCACGGTGCGCTCGGTCGAGCCGGTGATCCGCCAGCTGTTCATCGGCCGCGGCGCCGACGTCATGGTGCCCGACGCGCTGGAACGCAAGCTGTACGTCATCCGCAAGACGGCCAGCCACGCCATTCAGGCCATGCGCCTGGCGCACGGCAAAGAATATTTCGTGCCCTCGGCCTCGGTGCGCACCGTGGTCTACAAGGGCCTGCTGCTGGCCGACCAGGTGGGCCGCTACTACCGCGACCTGGCCGACCCGCGCACCGTATCGGCGGTGGCCCTGGTGCACCAGCGCTTTTCCACCAATACCTTCCCGGCCTGGCCGCTGGCCCACCCCTACCGCATGATCGCGCACAACGGCGAGATCAACACCGTCAAGGGCAATTTCAACTGGCTGCGCGCCCGCGAAGGCATGATGCAGTCGGCCGTGCTGGGCGACGATCTGAAAAAGCTGTACCCCATCGTCTACGAAGGCCAGTCCGACACCGCCACGTTCGACAACTGCCTCGAACTGCTGGTGAACTCGGGCTATTCGCTGGCCCACGCCATGATGATGATGATCCCGGAAGCCTGGGAACAGCATACGCAAATGGACGAAAGCCGCCGCGCGTTCTATGAATACCACGCGGCCATGATGGAACCCTGGGACGGCCCGGCGGCCGTGGCCTTCACCGACGGCCGCCAGATCGGCGCCACGCTCGACCGCAACGGCCTGCGCCCGGCGCGCTACCTGATCACCGACGACGACATGGTCATCATGGCGTCCGAGGCCGGCACGCTGTCCATCCCCGAAAACCGCATCATCAAGAAATGGCGCCTGCAGCCGGGCAAGATGTTCCTCATCGACCTGGAGCAGGGGCGCATCATCGACGACGCCGAAATCAAGCTGCAGCTGGCCAACAACCGCCCGTACCGCCAATGGATCGAGCGCCTGCAGATCAAGCTGGAATCGCTGCCCGCGCCCAAGCCGGCCGCCCCGGCCACGCAGCCGGCCGTGTCGCTGCTCGACCGGCAGCAGGCCTTCGGCTGGACCCAGGAAGACTACAAGTTCATTCTCGAGCCCATGGCCGCCACCGGCGAAGAAGTCATCGGCTCGATGGGCAACGACGCGCCGCTGGCCGTGCTGTCGAACCGCGCCAAGCCGTTCTACAACTACTTCCGCCAGTTGTTCGCGCAGGTTACCAACCCGCCCATCGACCCCATCCGCGAACAGATGGTGATGTCGCTGGTGTCGTTCATCGGCCCCAAGCCCAACCTGCTGGACATCAACAACGTCAACCCGCCGCTGCGCCTGGAAGTGTCGCAGCCGGTGCTCGATTTCGCCGCCATGGCGCAGATCCGCGACATCGAACAGGCCACGGGCAAGAAATTCCGCAGCTATGAGCTCGACATCACCTATCCGGCGGCCTGGGGCTCGGAAGGCATCGAGGCGCGCGTGGCGGCGCTGTGCGCGCGCGCCGTCGACGCGGTGCAAAGCGGCTACAACATCCTGATCGTGTCCGACCGCCTGGTCGACAGCGAACGCGTCGCCATCCCGGCCCTGCTGGCCACCTCGGCGGTGCACCAGCACCTGATCCGCGCCGGCCTGCGCACCGCCACCGGCCTGGTAGTGGAAACCGGCTCAGCCCGCGAAGTGCACCATTTCGCGCTGCTGGGCGGCTATGGCGCCGAGGCCATCCACCCGTACCTGGCGCTGGAATCGCTGAGCCGCATGGCCAATCCCGAAAAGGCCGCCAAGAACTTCATCAAGGCGATCGGCAAGGGGCTGAACAAGGTCATGTCCAAGATGGGCATCTCGACCTACATGTCGTACACCGGCGCGCAGATCTTCGAAGCCGTGGGCCTGCAACGCGCCCTGGTCGACAAGTACTTCACCGGCACGGCCTCCAACGTCGAAGGCATCGGCATCTTCCAGGTGGCCGAAGAAGCGCTGCGCCAGCATCGCGCCGCCTTCAGCACCGACCCGGTGCTGGCCAACGACCTGGACGCGGGCGGCGAATACGCCTTCCGCGTGCGCGGCGAAGAGCACATGTGGACCCCCGACTCCATCGCCAAGCTGCAGCATGCCTCGCGCGCCAACAACTACCGCACGTACAAAGAGTACGCGCAGATCATCAACGACCAGAGCCGCCGCCACATGACGCTGCGCGGCCTGTTCGAGTTCCGCTTCGACCCGGCGCGCGCCATTGCGCTCGACGAAGTCGAGCCGGCCAAGGAAATCGTCAAGCGCTTCGCCACCGGCGCCATGTCGCTGGGCTCCATTTCCACTGAAGCCCACACGGTGCTGGCGGTGGCCATGAACCGCATCGGCGGCAAGTCGAACACCGGCGAGGGCGGCGAAGACGAACTGCGCTACCGCGCCGAAATGCGCGACGGCAAGAGCACCGTCAAAGACGGCGACACCCTGGCGTCGCTGCTGGGCGGCGAACGCATCGAGGCCGACGTGGCCCTGAAGGCCGGCGACTCGCTGCGTTCGCGCATCAAGCAGGTGGCGTCGGGCCGCTTCGGCGTCACCGCCGAATACCTGGCCAGCGCCGACCAGATCCAGATCAAGATGGCGCAGGGCGCCAAGCCCGGCGAAGGCGGCCAGCTGCCCGGCCACAAGGTGTCCGACTACATCGCCAAGCTGCGCTATTCGGTGCCGGGCGTGGGTCTGATCTCGCCCCCGCCGCACCACGACATCTATTCCATCGAAGACCTGGCCCAGCTCATCCACGACCTGAAAAACGTCAACAGCAAGTCGTCGATCTCGGTCAAGCTGGTGTCGGAAGTGGGCGTGGGCACCGTGGCGGCCGGCGTGGCCAAGGCCAAGGCCGACCACGTCGTGATCGCCGGCCACGACGGCGGCACCGGCGCGTCGCCCGTGTCGTCGATCAAGCACGTGGGCACGCCCTGGGAACTGGGCCTGGCCGAAACCCAGCAGACGCTGGTGCTGAACCGCCTGCGCAGCCGCATCCGCGTGCAGGCCGACGGCCAGATGAAAACCGGCCGCGACGTCGTCATCGGCGCGCTGCTGGGCGCCGATGAATTCGGCTTCGCCACCGCGCCGCTGGTGGTCGAGGGCTGCATCATGATGCGCAAGTGCCACCTGAACACCTGCCCGGTGGGCGTGGCCACGCAAGACCCGGTGCTGCGCCGCAAGTTCCAGGGCAAGCCCGAGCACGTGGTGAACTTCTTCTTCTTCATCGCCGAAGAAGTGCGCGAAATCATGGCGCAGCTGGGCATCCGCAAGTTCGACGACCTGATCGGCCGCGCCGATCTGCTCGACATGCGCGCCAGCATCGACCACTGGAAAGCGCAGGGCCTGGACTTCAGCCGCGTGTTCTACCAGCCCCAGGTCGATACCGAAAAGCGCCAGACCGAAGCGCAAGACCACGGCCTGGCCGGTGCGCTGGACCACCTGCTCATCGAACGCAGCAAGCCCGCCCTGGAGCGCGGCGAAAAAGTGTCGTTCATCACGCCGGTGCGCAACCGCAACCGCACCGTGGGCGCCATGCTGTCGGGCGCGCTGGCGGCGCGCTACGGCCACGAAGGGCTGCCCGACGACACCATCCATATCCAGTGCAACGGCACCGCGGGGCAAAGCTTCGGCGCGTTCCTGGCGCACGGCATCACGCTGGACCTGGTGGGCGAAGGCAATGACTACGTCGGCAAGGGCCTGTCGGGCGGCCGCATCATCGTGCGCTCGCCCAACGACTTCCGCGGCTTCGGCCCCGACCACATCATCGTCGGCAACACCGTGCTGTACGGCGCGCTGGCCGGCGAGGCCTTCTTCAATGGCGTGGCCGGCGAGCGCTTCGCCGTGCGCAACTCGGGCGCGGCCGCCGTGGTGGAAGGCACCGGCGACCACGGCTGCGAGTACATGACCGGCGGCACGGTAGTGGTGCTGGGCTCCACGGGCCGCAACTTCGCCGCCGGCATGTCGGGCGGCGTGGCCTACGTGTGGGATCCGGACCGCAGCTTCAAGCACCGCTGCAACCTGTCCATGGTCGAGCTCGAAGCCATCGCCCCGCACGCCGAGCAGCAGGCGCAGAACAGCCGCGAAGACTGGCACAGCGCGCAGCGCGGCGGCGAACGCGAAACCGACGAAACCATCCTGCGCCGGCTTATCGAAGACCACTTCCGCTACACCGGCAGTTTCCGCGCCCGCGAAATCCTGGGCGACTGGGAAGCCTCGCGCGGCAAGTTCATCAAGGTCATGCCGACCGACTACCGCCGTGCATTGGGCGAAATGTGGCGCGCAGCCAATCCGGAACAACTGGCTGCCTAAGGATCAACCATGGGAAAAATCACTGGCTTTATGGAATTTCAGCGGCTGCAGGAAGCCTCTGAAGCGCCGCAGAAGCGCCTGAAGAACTGGCGCGAATTCGTCCTGCACCTGAACGACGAACAGTCCAAGCAGCAGGCGGCCCGCTGCATGGACTGCGGCATCCCGTTCTGCAACAACGGCTGCCCGGTCAACAACATCATCCCCGACTGGAACGACCTGGTGTACCGGCAAGAGTGGCGCCGCGCGCTCGACGTGCTGCATTCCACCAACAACTTCCCCGAGTTCACCGGCCGCATCTGCCCGGCGCCGTGCGAAGCGGCCTGTACCCTCAACATCAACAGCGACGCGGTCGGCATCAAGTCCATCGAGCACGCCATCATCGACAAGGGCTGGGCCGAAGGCTGGGTGGTGCCGCAGATGCCGGCGCGCAAGACGGGCAAGAAAGTCGCCGTGGTGGGCTCCGGCCCGGCCGGCCTGGCCGCGGCGCAGCAGCTGGCGCGCGCCGGCCATTCGGTCACGGTGTTCGACAAGAGCGACCGCATCGGCGGCCTGCTGCGCTACGGCATTCCCGACTTCAAGCTGGAAAAATCGCAGATCGACCGCCGCATCGCCCAAATGGAAGCCGAGGGCGTGGAGTTCGCGCCGTCCACCTATATCGGCAACCCGGCCGACCCGGTGGCCGACGGCCTGACGGTGCGCACGCCCGACTCGCTGCTGGCCGATTTCGACGCCGTGGTCATGAGCGGCGGCTCGGAAACCCCGCGCGACCTGCCGGTGCCCGGCCGCGAACTCGATGGCGTGTATTTCGCCATGGATTTCCTGCGCCAGCAGAACAAGGCCGTGGCGGGCGACCGCCTTACCGGCCAGACGCTGGCCAAGGGCAAGCATGTGGTGGTGATCGGCGGCGGCGATACCGGCTCGGACTGCGTAGGCACCAGCAACCGCCAGGGCGCGGCCTCGGTCACTCAGTTCGAACTGATGCCGCAGCCGCCCGAATCCGAAAACAAACCGCTGGTCTGGCCGTACTGGCCCCTGAAGCTGCGCACCTCGTCGTCGCACGAAGAGGGCTGCGAGCGCGATTGGGCGGTGACCACCAAGCTGCTCAAGGGCAGCGACGGCAAGGTCGAAAAGCTGGTGGGCTCACGCGTCGAATGGTTCAAGGACGAAGCCACCGGCCAGATGAAAATGCGCGAGGCCGAAGGCTCGGAATTCGAAATCCAGGCCGACCTGGTGCTGCTGGCCATGGGCTTCGTGTCGCCCGTGCAGAACGTGCTGGACGCCTTTGGCGTGGACCGCGACGCGCGCGGCAACGTGCGCGCCAACACCGACGACTACCGTACCAGCGTCGACAAGGTCTTCGCGGCCGGCGACATGCGCCGCGGCCAGTCGCTGGTGGTGTGGGCCATTCGCGAAGGCCGGCAGTGCGCCCGCGCGGTCGACGAATACCTGATGGGTTCCAGCGAACTGCCGCGCTAAAGCCCCAGCCCGCCCGCAAGCCTCAACAGCAAGGTGTCTGGCCTCCCGACGGGGGCCAGACACCTTTTCTATTGCGGCCCCAATTAATAACCCTATTACTGACATGGATCAAGCCGGCCTTCGCGGCGGCCTGACACCCTCTCTATTGCCGAGAAACATCGGCTTCTTACGGAGAGCTTCATGTCATTACGTACCCTCCTGGCTACCACCCTGTGCACGGCCGGACTGGCCGCTGTCCCCGCATCCGCCCACGAAGCGGGCGACTGGCTGTTCAAGCTGGGCGTGACGCAAGTCAGCCCGAAATCCGGCAACGGCAGCGTGCTGGATGGCGCTGTCGACCTGGATATCAGCAGCAATGTGCGTCCCAGCTTCACCATCGGCTACATGGCCACGCGGCATATCGGCATCGAACTGCTGGGCGCCTGGCCGTTCCAGCACGATATCCGCGGCAGCGGCGGCCTGGGCAAGATCGGCGCCACGAAACACTTGCCGCCCACCCTCAGCCTGCAGTGGCATTTCCTGCCCGACAGCACAGTGCAGCCCTATGTGGGCGTGGGCCTGAACTACACACATTTCTTCGACACCCAGGCCCGCGGCGCGCTGGCCGGTTCCGACCTGAAGCTGGGCGATTCGTGGGGCCTGGCCGGGCAACTGGGCGTGGACATCAAGCTCGACGACCGCTGGTTCCTGAACGCCGACCTGCGCTATATCGACATCTCGTCGAAAGTGAAGCTGGACGGCCGGCGCATCGGCACGGCGCGCATCGACCCGTGGGTGGCCACGCTGGGCGTGGGGTACCGCTTCTAGCCGGCCGCCTCGCCGGGCAGCCCGGCGCGCAAGGCGTCCAGCGCGGGCGACTGGTGCCCGCGGCGCCACACCAGCATGGTGCGCGCCTGG
This sequence comes from Bordetella petrii, assembly GCF_017356245.1. Lineage (NCBI taxonomy): Bacteria > Pseudomonadati > Pseudomonadota > Betaproteobacteria > Burkholderiales > Alcaligenaceae > Bordetella > Bordetella petrii. The sequence continues at coordinate 911,257 of NZ_JAFMZZ010000004.1, read as the reverse complement.
GCAAAAGGCTGCGGCAGGGCGCGCACCCGCAGCGTGGCCCCGGCCTGCAGCACGCCCAGCACCGAGCGCGGCACAATGGCCACGCCCGTGCCGGCGGCCACGCAGGCCACGATGGCGTGATACGAGGCGAACTCCATGATGTTGCCGGGCGCCACGTTTTCCCGGGCCAGCCAGGCTTCCAGGATGCGGCGGTACGAACATCCGGTGCTGAAAGCGATGAGCGTGGCGCCGCGCAAGTCTTGCGCCCGCGCCACCGGCGGACGGGCCAGGGGAGAAATCAGCGCCAGGTCTTCGGTGAAAGCGGGCACGGCATCCAGGCCGTCTTCGGCGTAGGGCCGGGCCACGAACGCGGCTTCGATATCGCCGCGGTGCACCTGGTTGACCAGCGCGCCGCTGGTGCCCGACACCAGTTCAATGCGCACCTGGGGCCAGGCGCCGTGATAGGCCGCCAGAATGGGCGGCAACCGCGCCGCCGCCGTGCTTTCCATGGTGCCCACGCGCAGCAGGCCGCCCGGCGCGCCGGCGCGCAAAGCCGCCTGCGCTTCGTCCGACAGCTGCAGCAGGCGCTCGGCGTAATCCAGCAGCACACGGCCCTGCGCCGACAGCACCAGGCGCCGGTTCTGGCGCTGGAACAGCGTGGCGCCCAGCGCGCTTTCAAGCTGGCGCAGCCGGGTAGACACATTGGATTGCACCCGGTTCAGGTGCGCGGCAGCGCGCGCCACCCCGCCGCGCTCGGCCACGGCCTTGAATATCTGCAGCGCATCGAGATCCAAGTTTCTCATTTCAAGAACTTATATTCTCTATTATTCACTTTTCATGATAATCATACTCGCCTAGACTGGCCGCATGCCAGCCGCCTCGATCCCCCGCTCATCCTTCCCTCTGCTTCTGGCCTGGCCCGGCCTGGCCGCCCTGGCGGTCGCCATGGGCATCGGCCGGTTCGCCTTCACCCCGTTGTGGCCGCTGATGGCCCAGGACGCCGGCCTCAGCCTGGCGCAGGGCGGCTGGCTGGCCTCGGCCAACTATGCCGGCTACCTGCTGGGCGCCCTGGCGGCGGTGGCGTTTCCCATCCGGCGCCTGCGCGCGGGCCTGCTGGGCAGCCTGGCCGCCGCCGGCCTGCTGACGCTGGCCATGGGCCAGCTCGACGGCATGGCGGCCTGGCTGGCGCTGCGCCTGGCGGCCGGCTATGCCAGCGCCTGCACCTTCATCTGCGTGGCCGCCTGGCGCCCCGTGCCGGCCGGCGACCCGCGCGAAGGGCCGGTCATGAACTGGACTTACGCCGGCGTGGGCATCGGCATCGCCGCCAGCGGGCTGGCCTGTCTGGCGCTGATGCGGCAGGGCGCGGGGGCGGACGCCAGCTGGCGGGCGCTGGGCGTGCTGGCGTTGGCGGCCAGCGCCCTGGTGGCGATCGCCTTGGCGCGCTCGCCCGGCCCCGCTTCGGCCCCGGCCGCCGCGCCGGCCGCCCCGGACCAGCCGGCGCCGGCCGCCCCTGGCGACCGCGGCGCGCGCTGGCTGGTGCCGCATTACGGGCTGTTCGGCATGGGCTATATCGTGCCGGCCACGTTCCTGCCCGCCATGGCCAAGGCGCAGGTGCCCGACCCCGCCGTGTTCGGCTGGGTATGGCCCTGCTTCGGCGCCGCGGCCGCCGTGTCCTGCCTGCTGGCGCCGCGCCTGGCGCGCGGCCGCGACGAACGGCGCATCTGGCGCGCCGCCCAATTGCTGATGGCCGCCGGCATGGCGGCGCCGGCCCTGCTGGATTCGCTGGGCGCCATCGCCCTGGCGGCGCTGCTGGTGGGCGGCACGTTCGTGGTCATCACCCAGGCCGGCATGCAGGCCGCCCGGCGCGGCGCCGGCGCCAACGCCGCCCGCGCCGCGGCCGCCATGACGGCCGCCTTCGCCCTGGGCCAGATCCTGGGCCCGCTGGCCGCGGCATGGGCGGCCCGCCATGGCATCGGGCTGCCGGCCGTGCTGGCGGCCAGCGCGGCGCTGCTGGCGGCCGGGGCGCTGGCGCTGCCGCAGCGGGCGTAGTGGCCCGCCGGGCAAGCAGCGCGGGGCGATCACCGCGTGCAACCCGAAAATGGGCGCAAGTGACCAAAAATGGCAACATAAGGCTGCAATAAGGTCACCATTGGGCACACAAGCGGCGGCACAAGGGCACGTTACAATGGTCGCCGCCGCCGGGGCCCACCTTTGCCGGCCCCGGCCCACTTGCCATTGCCCATGCCCGAAACCACTACCAATAGCCCGGACCTCGCCCTGTCGCTCGACGGGGTGGCGCTGGGCTATGGCGACTTCACGGTATTGCAGGACATCAACATGGCCGTCCAGGCAGGCCAGGTGGTGGCCGTCATGGGCGGCTCGGGCTCGGGCAAGACCACGCTGCTGCGCGCGGCCACCGGCCAGTTGCCGGCGCTGCGCGGCCAGGTGCGGGTATTCGGCACCGATATCGGCCAGGCCGGCGGCGACGGCGTGCAGGCCCTGCGCAAGCGCATGGGCGTGCTGTTCCAGCAGGGCGCGCTGTTCACCGACCTGAACGTCTTCGAAAACGTCGCCTTCCCGCTGCGCGAGCACACCCGCCTGCCCGAACCCGAAGTCACCGCGCGGGTGCTCGACAAACTCGACGCGGTCGGCCTGCGGGCCGCCGCGCACCTGCGGGTGGCCGAGATCTCCGGCGGCATGTCGCGGCGCGTGGCGCTGGCCCGCGCCGTGGTGCTGGAACCCGAACTCATCCTGTACGACGAGCCCTTCGCCGGCCTGGACCCGATCTCCATGGGCATCACCGCCCGCCTGATCCGCGACCTGGCCGACCGCCTGCACTGCGCCTCGGTGCTGATCACGCACGACGTGCAAGAATCCTTCGCCATCGCCGACCAGGTCTATTTAGTGGGGCAAGGGCGGCTGGTGGCCGCCGGCACGCCGCAAACGCTGTCCGACTCGCAAGACCCGTACGTCAGGCAGTTCCTGCGCGGCGAACCCGACGGGCCGGTGGCCTTCCAGTACCCCGACACGCCGGCCTTCCAGGCCTGGCTGGCGCAACAAGAAGGACGCAAACCATGAGCGGGCCGATACAGGCGCTGGGCGGCTGGGTGCGCGCGCAGGTCAGCGGCGTGGGGTTCTTCACCCGGTTCCTGGGCGCCATGCTGGCGCGCAGCGGCATCGCCGTGTCGCGCCCGCGGCTGGTGTCTCAGCAAGTCCATTTCATCGGCAACTATTCGCTGCTGATCATCATCGTATCCGGCATGTTCGTGGGCTTCGTGCTCGGGCTGCAGGGCTACTACACGCTGAACCGCTACGGGTCCGAAGAGGCCCTGGGCCTGCTGGTGGCGCTGTCGCTGGTGCGCGAACTGGGCCCGGTAGTCACCGCCCTGCTGTTCGCCGGGCGGGCCGGCACCTCGCTGACCGCCGAAATCGGCCTCATGAAAGCCGGCGAGCAGCTTGCCGCCATGGAAGTCATGGCGGTCGACCCCATGCGGCGCGTGCTGGTGCCGCGCTTCTGGGGCGGCATCATCGCCATGCCGGTGCTGGCCGCCGTGTTTTCCATGGTGGGCATCCTGGGCGGCTGGGTGGTGGGCGTGCTGCTCATCGGCGTCGACGCCGGCGCGTTCTGGTCGCAGATGCAGAACGGCGTCGATGTCTGGAACGACGTAGCCAACGGCGTGCTGAAAAGCCTGGTGTTCGGCGTTACCGTCACCCTGGTGGCGCTTTACGAAGGCTGGCAGGCGCGGCCCACGCCCGAAGGCGTGGCGCGCGCCACCACGCGCACCGTGGTGGTGGGCTCGCTGGCGGTGCTGGGCCTCGACTTCCTACTTACCGCCCTGATGTTTGGCAATTGATACGGATTCATCATGTCACGCGAAAAAACCGATTTCTGGGTAGGGCTCTTCGTGCTGCTGGGCGCCGCCGCGCTGGTGTTCCTGGCCCTGCGGGCCGGCAATCTCAGCAGCTTTTCGTTTGCCCCCACCTACACCCTGACCGCCAACTTCGACAACATCGGGGGCCTGAAGGCCCGCGCCCCGGTCAAGAGCGCCGGCGTGGTGGTGGGCCGGGTCGGCAAGATCAGCTTCGACGACAAGGTCTTCCAGGCCGTGGTCACGCTGAACCTGGAAGAAGGCTACCAATTCCCCAAAGATTCCTCCGCGTCCATCCTGACTTCGGGCCTGCTGGGCGAACAATACGTGGGGCTGTCGGCCGGCAGCGAAGAAGACAACTTCGCCGACGGCGGAAAAATCCGCTACACCCAGAGCGCTGTCGTGCTGGAACAGCTGATCAGCAAGTTCCTGTACGGCACCGCCGAAAAACAGGGCTCTGCGCCGGGGAATTGACGTCTTTTCCCGCCGCGCCCTACATAATTGCCCGTCAACCGCGCATGGCTGCCACGCCGGCACACTGAGAACCGACCCGAACTTTCTCCCGGGGCCCGTCCGATCATGAATATGCCTACTTACGCCCGCTTTGCCTCCGCCCTGGCCGCATGCGCCCTGACGGCGGGCTGCGCCACGCCCGGCAACCCCGACCCGCGCGACCCCTGGGAAGGCTTCAACCGCGGCGTGTACAAGTTCAACGACACGGTCGACCGCGCGCTGCTCAAGCCCGTGGCGCAGGCCTATACCTACGTCACTCCGCAGCCCGTGCGCAGCTGCATCCACAACATATTCAGCAACGTGGGCGACCTCTGGGGCGCCACCAACAGCTTCCTGCAGGGCCGCGGCCACGACTTCGTCAACACCCTGGGGCGCTTCCTGTTCAACACCACCATGGGCATCGGCGGCTGCTTCGACGTGGCCTCGGCCAACGGGGCGCGCAAGATCCCCAACGATTTCGGCACCACGCTGGGCGTGTGGGGCTTCGGCCAGGGCCCGTACCTGGTGCTGCCGCTGCTGGGCGCCAGCTCGGTGCGTGACGGCGTGGGCCTGATCGGAGACTGGCAGGGCGGCATCGTCACCTATTCCAACCCGGGCGCCATTGAAAACACCCGCTGGCGCAACTCGCTGTGGGGCCTCGACATCGTCGACACCCGCGCCAGCCTGCTCGACACCACCGACATGGTCGACCGGGTCGCGCTCGACCCGTACAGCTTCGTGCGCGACGCGTACCTGCAGCGCCGTGCCGCCATGGTGCGCGGCACCGCCACCGGCGAAGGCAGCCTGCCCGATTACAGCGACGACAGCCTGCCCGACTACAGTGACGATGGCGACGACGCGGCAGCGCCCACCTCCGCGCCGGCTGCGGCCCAGCCGGCCGCGCCCGCGCCCAAGCCGTAACGGCGCGGCGCCCCCTTCCAGCAAGGAGTTCTCATGCGGTTTCCTGTCTATTCCCTGTTGCAGCGCCTGTTCCTGGCAGGCGTGCTCGGCCTGCTGGCCGCCACCGCCGCCCAGGCCAAGCCCGACCCCCATGGCGCGCCCGACAAGTTCGTGCTGGATGCGGCCAACGAAGCCCTGGACGCGCTCAAGGGCGACAGCCAGCTGCGTTCGGGCGACCTGGCCCGCGTCAATCAGGCGGTCGACACGTACATCCTGCCCTACGTCGATTTCCGCAAGACCACCCGGCTGGCCGCCGGCCGCTACTGGCGCCAGGCCACCCCCGAACAGCAGACGGCGCTGGCCGACGCGTTCCGGGGCACCCTGATCCGCACCTACAGCGGCGCCCTGACCGGGGTTACCCAGGCCACCACCATCAAGCTGCTGCCGTTTCGCGGCGACCCCAACGCCGACGACGTGGTGGTGCGCAGCCTGATCACCCAGGCCAACGGGCAGCCGGTGGGCGTGGACTACCGGCTGGAAAAAGACCCCCAGCAGGGCTGGCGCATCTACGACATGAACGTCGAAGGCATCTGGCTGATCCAGAACTACCGCAACCAGTTCGCCCAGCAGATCAACCAGTCCGGCATCGACGGCCTGATCAAGGCCCTGAACCAGCGCAACCAGTAAGCCGCGCGCCGGCCGCGGCCGGGCCGCGGCCGCCATTTATAATGGGCGATTCGCTCTTTCCAGGGCTATCCCGCCGCTGTCATGTCCGCCGTCAGTCTAGACCACGTCTCCAAGATCTACCCGCCGCGCTCGCCGGGCTGGAAAAAGCTGCTTGGGCACACCGCCGGCCCCGGCTTCCAGGCCCTGAACGACGTCAGCCTCACCATCGAGCCGGGTGAATTCTTCGGCCTGCTGGGCCCCAACGGCGCCGGCAAGACCACCCTGATTTCCATCCTGGCCGGCCTGGCCCGCGCCACCGGCGGCCGCGCCAGCGTGTGCGGCTACGATGTCGCCGCCGACTACAAATCGGCCCGCCGCGCCCTGGGCGTGGTGCCGCAAGAGCTGGTCTACGACCCGTTCTTCACCGTGCGCGAAACCCTGCGCATCCAGTCCGGCTATTTCGGCCTGCGCAAAAACGACGACTGGATCGACGAAATCCTGTTCAACCTGGGGCTGGCCGACAAGGCCAACGCCAACATGCGCGCGCTGTCGGGCGGCATGAAGCGGCGCGTGCTGGTGGCCCAGGCGCTGGTGCACCGGCCGCCCGTCATCGTGCTCGACGAGCCCACCGCGGGCGTCGACGTCGACCTGCGACGCACCCTGTGGGAATTCATCTCGCGCCTGAACAAGGCCGGCCACACCATCATGCTTACCACGCACTACCTGGAAGAAGCCGAGGCGCTGTGCGGGCGCATCGCCATGCTCAAGGGCGGCCGCATCGTGGCGCTGGACACCACCCAGGCGCTGCTGGCGCGCGTGGGCGGCGTCGACCTCGAAGACGCCTTCGTGCGCATCATGCACCGCGACGACGCCCCCGTGGCCGACCTCGAACCCGAAGAGATCGCCTCGTGACCCCGCCGCTTACTCCCGCCGCGCCGCTGGTGCAGCCCCGCCTGGATGCCGGCTCGGGCTTTCCCACCCTGTTGCGCAAAGAACTGCTGCGCTTCTGGAAAGTCGCCTTCCAGACCATCGCCGCCCCGGTGGTCACGGCCTTGCTGTACCTGCTGGTGTTCGCCCACGTGCTGGAAGGGCGCGTCATGGTGTACGGCACCGTGCCGTACACCTCGTTCCTGATCCCCGGGCTGATGATGATGAGCATGCTGCAGAATGCCTTCGCCAACCCGTCGTCGTCGCTGATCCAGAGCCGCATCACCGGCAACCTGGTGTTCGTGCTGCTGCCGCCGCTGTCGCACCGCGAGATCTTCTCGGCCTACCTGCTGGCGGCCATGGCGCGCGGCCTGGCGGTGGGCGCCTGTGTGTGGCTGGTGGCCATATGCTTCACGCCGCTGCCGCCGGCCCATCCGGTCTGGATCGTGGTCTTCGCCATCCTGGCCAGCGGCATCATGGGCACGCTGGGCCTGGTGGCCGGGCTGTGGTCCGAGAAATTCGACCAGCTGGCGGTTTTCCAGAACTTCCTGATCATGCCGGCCACGTTCTTGTCCGGCGTGTTCTATTCCATCCACACGCTGCCGCCGTTCTGGCAGGCGGTGTCGCACTGGAACCCCATCTTCTACACTATCGACGGCTTCCGCTACGGGTTTTTCTCGATGTCGGATGTCTCGCCGTGGCACAGCCTGGCCGTGGTATCGGGAGTCTTCGCCGTGCTGGCGATCTTCACGATGCGGCTGCTGGCCAGCGGCTACAAACTCAGGAACTGACGTCCATGCTACCCACCCCCGAGCAGGTCCGCCAATACATCGCCGACGGCCTGCCCTGCGACCACCTGGACGTGCAGGGCGACGGCTCGCACTTCGACGCGGTCATCGTCAGCCCGGCCTTCGAAGGCAAGCGCCTGATCGCGCGGCACCAGTTGGTGTACGCCGCGCTGGGCGAACGCATGAAGGCCGAAATCCACGCGCTGTCCATGCGCACCATGACTCCCGAAGAATACGCCAAGGCAGGCAACTGATGGACAAGCTACGCATCACCGGCGGCGCGCAACTGCGCGGCGAAATCGCCATCTCGGGCGCCAAGAACTCGGCCCTGCCCATCCTGTGCGCCGGCCTGCTCACCGCCGACCCGGTGGTGCTGGCCAACGTGCCCGACCTGAACGACACCTCTACCATGCTGCGCCTGCTGGCCCGCATGGGTGTGCGGGCCGAGCGCGGCGCCGACGGCATCGTCACCCTGCAGGCCAGCCAGCTCGACAAGCTCGAGGCCCCCTACGACCTGGTCAAGACCATGCGCGCGTCCATCCTGGTGCTGGGGCCGCTGCTGGCGCGCTTCGGCCAGGCGCGCGTCAGCCTGCCGGGCGGCTGCACCATCGGCCAGCGGCCGGTCGACCAGCACATCAAGGGCATGGCGGCCCTGGGCGCCGATATCCGCATCGAACACGGCTTCGTGGTGGCGCAGGCCACGCGCCTGAAGGGCGCCTCCATCCGCACCGACATGGTCACCGTGACGGGCACCGAAAACCTGCTGATGGCCGCCGTGCTGGCCGAAGGGCAGACCGTGCTCGAAAACGCCGCTCGCGAGCCCGAAATCGTCGACCTGGCCGAACTGCTCATCAAGATGGGCGCCCGCATCCAGGGCCAGGGCACCGACCGCATCGTCATCGACGGCGTGGCCAGCCTGCACGGCGCCGAACACAGCGTCATCCCCGACCGCATCGAGGCCGGCACGTTCCTGTGCGCCGTGGGCGCGGCCGGCGGTGACATCACGCTGCGCAATGCCGCCCCCGATACCCTGGGCGCCACGCTCGACAAGCTGGTCGAGGCGGGCCTCACCATCGAAACCGGCCCCGACTGGATCCGCGGCGCCATGCAGGGCCGGCCGCGCGCGGTGGGCGCGCGCACCCACGAATACCCCGGCTTCGCCACCGACATGCAGGCCCAGCTGATGGCGCTGGACACCGTGGCGCAGGGCACCGCCGTCATCGTCGAGAACATCTTCGAGAACCGCTACATGCACGTGCAGGAACTGCGCCGCATGGGCGCCGATATCGACATCGACGGCCACACCGCCGTGGTGCGCGGCGTGGCCCGCCTGTCGGGCGCCGCCGTCATGGCCACCGACCTGCGCGCCTCGGCGAGCCTGGTCATCGCCGGCCTGGCCGCCGAAGGCCAGACCCAGGTCGACCGCATCTACCACCTGGACCGCGGCTACGACAAAATGGAAGTCAAACTGCGCGCCCTGGGCGCCGACATCCAGCGCCTGACGGGCAAGGAATCCGCATGAGCCCCGCATCCGCCGCGCCCATCACCCTGGCGCTGTCCAAGGGCCGCATTTTCGAAGAAACCCTGCCGCTGCTGGCCGAAGCCGGCATCGAGGTCGCCGAGAACCCCGAAAGCTCGCGCAAGCTGATCCTGCCCACCAGCGATCCGGCCCTGCGGCTGATCATCGTGCGCGCCTCCGATGTGCCCACCTATGTGCAGTACGGCGCGGCCGACCTGGGCATCGCCGGCAAAGACGTGCTGATCGAGCACGCCGCCCAGCACCCGGGCGGGCTGTACCAGCCCATCGACCTCGACATCGCCAAGTGCCGGCTGTGCGTGGCGGTGCGCAACGGCTTCGACTACCAGGCCGCGGTGCACCAGGGCGCGCGCCTGCGCGTGGCCACCAAATACGTCCAGTCGGCCCGCGAGCACTTCGCCGCCAAGGGCGTGTACGTCGACATCATCAAGCTGTACGGCTCCATGGAGCTCGCCCCCCTGGTCGGGCTGGCCGACTGCATCGTCGACCTGGTGTCGTCGGGCGGCACCCTGCGCGCCAACGACCTGGTCGCCGTCGAAGACATCATGGCCATTTCGTCGCGCCTGATCGTCAACCAGGCCTCGCTCAAGACCCGCGGCGCCCGCCTGCAGCCCCTGCTGCAGGCGTTCCAGCGGGCCGCCTCGGGAGCCGCCCGCCCCTGAAGCGGCCGCCGGCGCGCCGCGCCCGCTACACTATGTCTTTGCCTGCGGCGGCGGCCACCCGCAATAGCGCCGTCGCGGGTGTATTTTCTGTTCTTCCGTAACGCCATGGCCGCCCTGATCAACCGCCTCGATTCCCGCCAGCCGGGCTTTGCTTCCGCACTGTCCAAACTGCTGGCCTTCGAGGCCGCCGAAGACGAATCCATCGACCGCGCCGCCGCCGGCATCCTGGCCGACATACGCGGCCGCGGCGATGCCGCGCTGCTCGAATACACCCAGCGCTTCGACCGGGTGGCCGCCGCCACGGCGGAAGCGCTGGAAATCCCCAAGGCCGACTGGCATGCCGCGCTGGCCGCGCTGCCGGCCGCGCAGCGCAACGCGCTGGAAATCGCCGCCGAGCGCGTGCGCGCCTATCACGAGCACCAGCGCGGCGAAACCTGGACCTACACCGACTCCGAAGGCAATCTGCTGGGCCAGCAGATCACGCCGCTGGACCGCGTGGGCCTGTACGTGCCCGGCGGCAAGGCGGCCTATCCGTCGTCGGTGCTGATGAACGCCATCCCCGCCAAGGTGGCCGGGGTGCCCGAGCTCGTCATGGTCACGCCCACCCCCGACGGGGTGCGCAATCCCATCGTGCTGGCCGCCGCCGCCATTGCCGGCGTGGACCGCGCCTTCGCCATCGGCGGCGCGCAGGCCATCGGCGCGCTGGCCTACGGCACCGCCACCGTACCGGCGGTCGACAAGATCGTCGGCCCGGGCAACGCCTACGTGGCCGCCGCCAAGCGGCGGGTGTTCGGCACCGTGGGCATCGACATGATCGCCGGCCCCAGCGAAATCCTGGTCATCTGCGACGGCAAGACGCCGGCCGACTGGATCGCCATGGACCTGTTTTCCCAGGCCGAGCACGACGAGCTGGCCCAGTCCATCCTGCTGTGCCCCGACGCCGCCTTCATCGATGAAGTCGAGGCCGCCATCGCCCGCCTGCTGCCCACCATGCCGCGCGCCGACATCCTGCGCGTCAGCCTGGCCAACCGCGGCGCCCTGATTCTGGTGCGCGACCTGGAAGAAGCCTGCGCCATCGCCAACGACATCGCCCCCGAGCACCTCGAAATCTCCACCGAGCAGCCCGAGCACTGGACCTCCCGCATCCGCCACGCGGGCGCCATCTTCATGGGCCGGTTCAGTTCCGAATCGCTGGGCGACTACTGCGCCGGCCCCAATCACGTGCTGCCCACGTCGCGCACGGCGCGCTTTTCGTCGCCGCTGGGTGTCTACGACTTCCAGAAGCGGTCCAGCCTGATCCAGGTATCGCGGCAGGGCGCGCAGACGCTGGGCCGCATCGCCGCCGAACTGGCCCTGGGCGAAGGCCTGCCGGCGCACGCCGCCAGCGCGCAGTACCGGCTGGACACCCAATGAACGCCGACACCGCGGCCGGCCGCG
>NZ_JAFMZZ010000003.1 GCF_017356245.1 Bordetella petrii | reverse complement strand
CGCAAGGTGTTCGAGATGAGCTCGAACGCGTGGCTGGAGCTGCAGTGGTACATGTTTGGTGCCATGTTCCTGCTGACGGCGGGCTATACCCTGCTCAAGAACGAACACGTGCGGGTCGACATCCTGTCGTCGCGGCTGTCCAAGCGCAAGCAGATCTACATCGAGATATTCGGGGTGCTGTTTTTCCTGCTGCCGATGGCGATTCTGATCATGTACCTGTCGTGGCCGATGTTCATGGACTCGTTCGTGAGCAACGAGCAGTCGTCGAACTCGGGCGGTCTGGTGCGCTGGCCGGTCAAGCTGCTGATTCCGGTGGGGTTTGCGCTGCTGGTGCTGGCCGGCATTTCGCGGCTGATCAAGTGCGTGGGGTACCTGTGCGGGCAGGCGCCCGATCCGCTGGCGCGCGCCGAGGGCAAGAGCGCCGAGGAGCAGCTGGCCGAAGAGATCGCCCGTGAAGCGCAGGCGCGCGAAGCGGCCCAGCAACACCAAGAAGACAAGGGTCGCTGATCATGGAGTTTTTTATTGCGAATCTGGCGCCGATCATGTTCGGCACGCTGGTGGTATTTCTGCTGCTGGGTTTCCCGGTGGCGTTCGCGCTGGCGGCCAACGGCATTCTGTACGGCCTGGTGGGCATGGAGCTGGGGCTGTTCAACGCGTCGCTGTTCCAGGCGCTGCCGCAGCGGGTGTTCGGCATCGTGGCCAACGACACGCTGCTGGCGGT
>NZ_JAFMZZ010000002.1 GCF_017356245.1 Bordetella petrii | reverse complement strand
TCGCAGATCATTCCGCCGTCGCTGGTGCTGATCATCCTGGCCGACCAGCTGGGCCGCTCGATCGGCGACATGTACCGCGCGGCGATGGTGCCGGGGTTCCTGCTGGCCGGGTCGTACATTCTGTACGTGGTGCTGGTGTCGATCATCCGGCCGTCGATGGCGCCGGCGCTGCCCGAAGAGGCGCGGGCGTTTCGCGAGCCCAACGGCTCGCGCGGGGGGCGTTCGCTGCTGGTGCTGATGCTGATCTCGGCGGGCTCGGCGTACGCGCTGACGCAGTGGCTGGAGAAGGCCTCGGCGCCGGTCGACGAGAAGGTGGTGCTCAGCCTGCTGCTGTGGGGGCTGACGGCGTTCGTGATCGCCATCGTCAACAAGGTGTTCAGGCTGGGGCTGCTGTCGGCGCTGGCCGAGCGGGTGACGTTCGTGATGATCCCGCCGCTGGCGCTGATCTTCCTGGTGCTGGGCACGATCTTCATCGGGGTGGCCACGCCGACCGAGGGCGGGGCGATGGGCGCGGTGGGGGCGATCATCATGGCGCTGATCCGCCGGCGGCTGACGCTGGACCTGATGCGCCAGGCGATGGACACGACCACCAAGCTGTCGTGCTTCGTGGTGTTCATCCTGGTGGGCTCGACGGTGTTCGGTCTGACCTTCCGGGGCGTGAGCGGCGACCTGTGGGTCGAGCACCTGCTGACCAGCGTGCCGGGCGGGCAGTGGGGGTTCCTGATCGTGGTCAGCCTGCTGACCTTCGTGCTGGCGTTCTTCCTGGACTTCTTCGAGCTGGCGTTCATCATCGTGCCGCTGCTGGGTCCGGTGGCCGACAAGATGGGCATCGACCTGATCTGGTTCGGGGTGATCCTGGCGGTGAACATGCAGACCTCGTTCATGCACCCGCCGTTCGGCTTTGCGCTGTTCTACCTGCGTTCGGTCGCGCCCAAGGACGCCTACCGCGACAAGGTCACGGGCCAGCGCATCGAGCCGGTGACCACCGGCCAGATCTACTGGGGCTCGGTGCCGTTCATCGTGATCCAGCTGGCCATGGTGATCGCCGTTATGGTCTTCCCCGGCATCGTCATGCACTACAAGGCCGGCATGTCCACCGTCGACCCCAGCACCGTCAAGATCGAGATCGAAACCAC